>WTHG01000399.1 GCA_011523245.1 Verrucomicrobiales bacterium
ACCTAAGGGCGCACCTGCATAAAACTGAGTGAACCTCATGCCTTCAGCTGCGAGCTGATCTAGGTAGGGTGTCTTGATCAGATTTTGACCATAGGAGCCAAGATCACCCCAGCCGAGATCATCGGTAACGATAAGAATAATGTTTGGAGTCTCGGGGCTACGCTTCTCTCCAGGTTTTGGGGGTTTTATCTGTTTTTGGTCCGGGTTGTTTGCTAAAGGTTTCTGTGTTGGCGGTTGAACCGGTTGGCTGAAAATAATGGTTGGTGTTAAGAAGATTACCAAAGACGCCACGAATTGTTTGATTATGTTCATTGTTTTTACCCCCTACTGAAAGCTGCTGCGGAGCAGCTCGGAAATATAGTTGCTGGTTTGTTATGAAACGAAACTACAAATTATTAACACGCGTCAGTAAGTCTATTTCACGGTTGGAAGGGTTGTTTCCTCGGGTTCTGCATATTCATGTGGTTTTGGTGTTTGTTGCGTTAGTTGTTGGCTGTTCAACGGTGCCGGAAACTGGGCGGTCTCAGTTCAATCTGATTTCACCCTCCATGGAACGGGCGATGGGGCGCGATGCTTTTACTCGTATGAAGGCTAGTAATAGTCTGAGTCAGGATCAAAATGCTACTGCGCTGGTTCAACGTGTTGGGCAACGTATTGCAGCGGTTGCGGACCTGCCGAAGGCGCAGTGGGAGTTTGTGTTGTTCGAGAATAGTCAAGCCAATGCCTTTTGCCTGCCGGGCGGGAAAGTGGGTGTCTACACTGGCCTGCTGCCGATTACCCAAAATGAAGCCGGACTGGCGACAGTGCTGGCGCACGAGGTGGCACATGCCGTGGCACATCATGGCTCGGAACGAATCAGTCGTGTGCTGGCTATTCAAGGTTTGGGTATTGCGGTGATTTCACAAATGAACCAGCTGAATTCCAATACACGCAACCTGTTGTATGCGGCCTATGGATTGGGCACTACGCTGGGGACTGAGCTGCCACATAGTCGTTTGCAGGAAAACGAGGCGGACACTATTGGCCTAGTTTATATGGCACGGGCAGGCTACGATCCGGAGGAAGCGGTGGCTTTTTGGCAGCGGTTTGCTGAATACAATAAAAAACAGGGCGACAGTGTGCCGTGGTTTTTACGAACTCATCCGCTTGATGAGGAACGGATTGCCAACCTTCGAAAACTGATGCCTAAGGCGAAGCTGCAGTATCGGCCGCGTTCACCAAATGAAACCGTGCCAATATCCCCTCCGACGACGCCGGCCAAGATTGCTGGAGATCCTATTGTGGTTTTGATTGATCCCAAAAACGGCCAACGTAAGATAGTGGGATGGAAACCGGGCCTCACCTTGTATAGTGCTCGGCGATCGGTAGGCATCAGTAATGCCGGGGAGGCTATCATTAAACGCGATGGCAAAACCTTGCCTGGTCGCACCGCCACCACTCTTCAATCAGGGGATGTGATCCGCTGGAAATAGGTGGGGCTTGTCATCGTTCGGGTGAATCCCTAGCCTCCCTAGATGTCTTCGGACGGTCCACAAGACGCGCCAAAGAACTGGCGTGGCGTTTTTAAACACCTCGGTCCCGGCCTTATCATCACCGCCTGTATTGTCGGTTCCGGTGAACTAATTGCCACTCCCAAGGTGGGGGCCCAATACGGATTCAGCCTGCTGTGGTTCATTATCGCCGGTTGCATGATTAAGGTGCTGGTGCAGGTAGAACTGGGCCGTTTCGCCATCTCCAAAGGCATGACCACTCTGGAAGCTTTGGATACGGTTCCGGGGCCGCGGTTCATTGTCTCTTGGGTGGTGTGGTGTTGGTTGCTGATGTTTGTGGGTATTTTGTTTCAACTCGGGGGAATTGTCGGGAGTGTCGGGAAAGTGGTGATGGAACTGGGCTGGGTGTCTGAGCTGGGAACTCACGGTCCGAGTATTATTGCGGTGGTGGTTTCGGGAGGGACTATTGCGATTCTTGCTTCCGGTAAATACAAGCCGGTGGAAATTTTTTCTACAATCATGGTGGTGTTTTTCACCTTCGCCACATTGTTCGCTTTGGTCAGTTTGCAAACATCCGAGGGGATGAAAGATTTTGCAATCTCTTGGGCTGAGATCAAGGAGGGGTTTAAGTTCCAGTTGCCGGGCGATTTTTCGACGGCTTTTGCGGCATTTGGAATCATCGGGGTCGGGGCCTCTGAGCTGATCTACTACCCATATTGGTGTCTGGAAAAGGGATACGCGAAAAATGTAGGGACCGCTAATCCTACAAAAGTTTGGTATGAACGCGCAAAGGGGTGGTTGCGGGTCATGCGCGTGGATGCATGGTTGTCGATGGTCGTGTACACTGGTGCGACGGTTGCTTTCTTTTTATTGGGATCCGCGTTGCTGCATCGTGCTGAAATGCCTGAACAAAAGATGGAGAAATTCCGTGAAACCCAAATGCCCGCTTTGATCGCCGCGTTGGATCAATCTTCTTCAGCGGAGGCGAAGGGGCACTTCGAAAAGGCGCTTGCGGCGATGAATGGCTCCACCGTATTCGGGGCAGACATGACTGATGCACAGCGACTGGAGCATATCAAAGCGGAAATCGGGGTTGCGACCGGTCACTTGGATAAGTTGATCGCCACTGAACTTAAGCGGGATAAGGATTCGGAATTGGTTGAGCCGATGAAAAAGGCGGTGGCGGATCTAAAGATCGCTGCTGTGGGGGTGAGTGATGATAGTATGATAAGGGATTTGTCCCAGATGTATCGTCCGCTGGGGAAAGCCGGTTTAACAATTTTTTTGGTGGGAGCATTTGTTGTTCTGTTTTCAACCATGGTAACGGCTTCGGCTTCCAACGCCCGTTTGCTAGCCGACGGGCTGGTGCTGTTCAGGCGTATTGAGAAACCTTCAACCGAGGAAGCTAAGGCAAAACTTCTCTCCAAATGTTGCATCGCAATTCCGGTTGCTTGTGCGTTGATGTTTATCTTTGTGCCGAAACCAGTGACTCTCGTTCTGGTGGGAGGCGTAGCGCAGGCATTGATGCTGCCATTATTGGCCATTGCAGCACTTTATTTTCGCTACAAACAAACGGATAAGCCACTCCAGCCGGGGGCGATTTGGACGGTTTTCCTCTGGGTTTCCGCGGTGGCGATGGCGAGTGTTGGATTGTTTCAGTTATACCAAAAGATTACTAGTGGATGAGCCAACCTCGCTTTTCCTTTGCCAAACGGGGGAAGATTGAAGAGGCTCCGCCCTGCATTTTACTACGATGAGTTTGCCAAATGTAACGATGAAAGAGGGCATTCATGTGATGCACTTGTTTTACCGAGTGGACCGGATGTTGTGGGCAGATCTGGAGCCAGAGGTAAGTTCTAAGGCCTGCGAAAAACTGGAATCGTTGTGTGAGGCGAACAATAACGCGTCGCATCCCTTGATCCGATCCTATGCGAATGTGGGGGGGAAAGCGGATTTGGCGTTCATGTTGTTTCATGAAGATTTGTCCGGTTTGGCTCAATTGCATCGGGATTTGGAGGCCTGTTTTCCGCCGGGGGCTTTGGAGATTGTATACAGTTACCTCAGTGTCACGGAATTGACGGATTATATGCCGACGGATGCGGACTTGGAGGCGCGTGCAAAGTGGGAGTATAAACTGAAGCCTGGAACGAAGGCTTTTGAGGAGAAGATGGAGGAATTGCAGAAATGGAATAAGGACTACAAACATTATCGTCTCTACCCGGAAATGCCGGATTGGGATGTGATGTGTTTTTATCCCATGCTCAAAAAACGCGATGGCTGGCCGGCGGAATCCTGCTGGACCAAAATTCGGAAAAAGTTTCAACGCAAGTTTTTGCAAAACGATGGGGATGCGAATTGGTACGGTTTGGATTTTAAAGATCGCAAGCAACTGATGCGCAGCCATGCGACAACGGGGCGGAAGTTTGCCGGTCGGATCAGCCAGTTGATCACGGGAAGGCTCCTATCCAGGGCAATCTCGGGATCCCA
>WTHG01000326.1 GCA_011523245.1 Verrucomicrobiales bacterium
TGGCGCTGCTGCCCGACGGTCTACGCTTCGTCAGCGGCTCGGGCGACGGCACCGAGCATGAGACCATTCCAGCTGGAGAGGACTTTATCATCCAAATGCGGACGCACCCGCTTGGCACGGACGGCATCCATCTTCTTGCGCGCGCTGGCGAGGAGCGTTTGCTCGGAGTTGGTCAACTTGGGGTCGACGATGCTCAGCACGTTTTGGTTTTTGAGAGGTTCAGGATGGCTGTGGTCCTCGAAGTTACCTTCCTCTGTGATACCGTAATGGCGGATGACTACGGCGGCTTCTTCTGCTGTGAGGAGTTCGTCCAACTCGACTTTGGTCCAGCAATAGAATTTGCCTTCGTGCCCTTCGCTATCGGCATCCTCGGCGGAATACCAACCTCCATCGGGGTGGGTCATGTCTCTCGCCAAATAGCGCATCACATCGCGCACCACCGCGGCGTGGCGTGTTTCGCCGCTGACGAGGTATGTATCGAGGTAGAGGTGAATGAGCTGGGCGTTGTCATAGAGCATTTTCTCGAAATGCGGTACGAGCCAACGTTCGTCGACAGAGTAACGGGCGAAGCCGCCACCTAGTTGATCGTAGATACCGCCGCCGGCCATTTGATCACAGGTGTGGGTGACCATGCCGATGCCATCTTGATCCTTGGCGCGGGCGGCTTGGGTGAGCACAAGGACGGGCTCTGAAGGCCGGGGGAACTTCGGGGCTCGGCCAAAGCCGCCAAAGCGCGGGTCGTAGGTGTCCTTGATGCGCGCGATGGCGTTGGTGATCATACCCGAATGCAGCTTGGCGTTGGGATCAGGCGTGCCGACAGAGATCTTGGCGAGTTCAGTGGCCATACGGTTGGCGTCGCCCTCTAGTTTGGGGCGCATCTCCTTGTCGTTCCACAATTCATCCACGCGTTTGCAGAGGTTCATGAAATCGGGTTTGCGAAAGTATGTGCCGCCAAAGAATGGTTTTTGTTCGGGCGTCATGAACACGCTCATGGGCCAGCCTCCTCCACCGGTGCTGGCCTGCACAAAAGTCATGTAAATCTTGTCGATGTCCGGCCGTTCTTCGCGGTCGAGTTTGACGCAGATGAAATGCTTGTTGAGTAGGGCTCCTACCTCCTCATCCTCGAAGCTTTCGCGCTCCATAACATGGCACCAATGACAGGTGGAATAACCAATGGAGAGAAAGATTGGCTTGTCGGCCTTCTTGGCGGCCTCAAAGGCTTCCTTACCCCATGGATACCAGTCCACCGGATTGTGTGCGTGCTGAAGTAGGTAAGGGGATTTTTCCTTGATCAGACGATTGGTGTGTTTCTGCTTGTGGGCCACTTTGGTTTGTTGAGTTGCGTTAGTTTCAAGGTTTGCCTTTGTAGACGGCGTGCTTGGGGTTTCTATGGCCTCTTCTGTTTTCTGGCAGCCTATCCAGACGGCGACCATCCATGCGGCACAAATCAAGGGGGGGATTCGCATGGGCGGAGTATGGGGTAAGCACGGACGAGTGCAAGCCGTGAACCCATTTCGCTTGCTTGTAACAGGGCTTCTTTTCATTTTGCGTGCATGGCGGAGACGGCATTGATCACGGGAATAACTGGACAGGATGGTTCTTATTTGGCGGAATTACTTTTGGAGAAAGGGTATGCCGTTCACGGGCTTGTGCGGCGAAGCAGTACGGATAATCTCCAACGGATCCTCCATATGGTGGATCATGATCGGCTGACGTTGCACTACGGTGATCTGACCGATGGCGGCGGGTTGACCCGGTTGGTCGGCGATCTCAAGCCTGATGAGGTCTATAATCTTGCCGCGCAAAGTCACGTGAAGGTGAGCTTTGATATTCCGGATTACACCACGGACGTAACCGCGGTGGGTGCGGTACGGTTGTTGGAGGCGATTCGGACGGCCGGAGTGAAGACGCGTTATTATCAGGCGTCTTCTAGTGAGATGTTTGGTAAGGTGCGCGAAACGCCGCAAACTGAACTGACACCGTTTCACCCGCGCAGTCCGTATGGTTGCGCTAAAGTTTATGCGCACTGGATCACGGTGAACTTCCGCGAATCCTATAATATGCACGCGTGCAGCGGCATTTTGTTTAACCACGAATCGCCCCGGCGCGGGGAAACGTTTGTGACCCGGAAAATCTCCCTCGCTGTGGCCCGGATCAAGGCCGGGTTGCAGGATAAGCTGTATCTCGGAAATCTGGACGCCAAGCGCGACTGGGGCTATGCCAAAGAATATGTGGAAGCCATGTGGCGGATGCTGCAACAGGATACCCCGGATGATTACGTGATCGCCACAGGTGAAACGCACAGCGTGCGGGATTTTTGTGTGGCGGCCTTTAATCACGTGGGATTGAACTGGGAAGAGTATGTGCAAACCGATGAAGCCTATCATCGCCCCGCTGAGGTGGATCTGCTGCTGGGAGATCCGGCCAAGGCCCGGGAGCAGCTGGGCTGGGAGCCCGGTACCACGTTTGAAGGCTTGGTGAAACTGATGGTGGATGAAGACCTAAAATTAGTTGAAAAGGGAGAGTGAAACCACGCGCTCTCATTACGGGAGTCACCGGGCAGGATGGCTGGTATCTCCGCGAGCTGCTCGAAAGCAAAGGCTATGAGGTGTATGGCTGGCGTCGAGATGAATGCGATGTGACGGATCCAGAGCAGGTGCGGGTGGCCGTGCAACAGGCTCAGCCTAACGAAATCTACCATCTCGCAGCCCAATCGCACGTGGGCGATAGCGAAGACGCCGGTGCCGAAACCCAGCGCGTCAATGTGCAGGGTACGGAAAATCTATTGCGTTCCACTCAACGCGAAGTGCCGGAAGCGCGTTTCTTTTTCGCCTCCTCTTGCCATGTGTTTGGGGATGCCATCGAAACGCCCCAGAAGGAAACTACCCCGTTTCAACCCGTGAACCCTTACGGTGTTTCCAAGTTGGAGGCGACGTTGCGAGTACGGGCAGCGCGGCAGGCAGGGTTGTTTGCTGTGAATGGTTTTCTTTACAACCATGAATCGCCCCGGCGAGGGGAGCATTTTGTTACCCAAAAAATCTGCCGGGGCGCGGCCGCCATCGCTGCCGGCCAAAGCCGGGAGTTGCGGCTGGGCGATACTTCCATGCAACGCGATTGGAGTGATGCCCGAGAGATCGTGCGCGGGATGTGGTTGTCGCTTCAGACCGATCGGCCCGATGATTTTATCTTCGCCTCCGGCGAAGCGCATGCCGTTCAGGAGGTGGTAGAGATCGCCTTTGAAACTGTCGGACTCGATTGGGGAAAATATGTGGTGTGCGATGATCAATTCAACCGGACAGCCGATCCGGTTTGCCTCGTGGGAGACCCCTCCAAGGCGCGGGCGGTGTTGGATTGGGAGCCTAAAAACGGCTTTCGGGAATTGATCGTGGAAATGACCCGGGCTGCGCAGCGCGCGCTTATTTGATCAGCCGCTCAATGGCTGCGGTCATCTCCGTTAAATGCCGATTGGGATCGCGGTGATCCAAAATCTGGAGAATCTTTCCATCGCTGCCGATCAGGAAACTCACCCTTCGGGCAAGGTTACGCTTGGGAACGCGCACGCCATAAGCCTCGGCCACTTTTCCGTTGAGATCAGAGAGTAGTGTAAAATTCAGCGAATGTTTCTTTATGAAACGCTGATGCGAGGAGGCATTGTCGAAACTCACCCCCACCGTCTCCACCCCTTGATGCAGCAACGTGCCCCGGCGATCGCGCCATCCACAAGCCTGCTTCGTGCATCCGGGCGTGTCATCTTTCGGGTAAAAATAGAGCAATACCGCTTTCACCTCGGGGCGCTTCAGAGTCTCGTCCAAGGACCAAGCCTTGTTGGACTGATCCTTCAACACCACCGCCGGCGCCGCTGAGCCGACCTTCAACGGCTCGGCCCAAGCAGCCGTGGTGGTGGCCAAAACTAGGCCCGTCAGGATCAGTCGATGGATTAAGTGTACCATTTTTCCCGTGGGAGGCCGCGGA
>WTHG01000473.1 GCA_011523245.1 Verrucomicrobiales bacterium
TGCGCGCATGCGCTCGTTTTGTTTGATGAGAGGGAGATACCAAACGGCGACAGCGATCAACGCGGCAATGATGAGTAAAAACACCACGGCCCTTGTCAGCTTGTCCCAAATTCCGAGATCGACCCTCCTTTCGCTCATGCGAAAAACCAGTTGTTAACCAAAACTGGTGAACAACTCAAGGTTATTCGCTGGCGGTGGATAATGCTCATGCACGCGGATGTGCGTCATTGTAGGCCTGCTTGAGCCGGTCGGTGGTGAGGTGGGTATAGACTTGGGTGGTGACGAGGTTTTCGTGCCCGAGCAATTCCTGCACGCTACGTAGGTCGGCGCCGCGGTCGAGCAGGTGGGTGGCAAAACTGTGGCGCAGCTTATGCGGGGTGAGCTTGGGATCGAGGCCGGCAATTTCCAGATAATGTTTGAGATTCATCTGGATTAGGCGCGGGTAAAGTGGGCGGAGCTCATTGGGGTTAGCAAGAAACACCGGCATTTCGCCGGTGGGCGGATGCTCCAGAGCCTCCCAGTATCTGGCAATGGCCTGCAGCGCGGGCTCGCCGATGGGCAGTTGGCGTTCCTTTTTGCCTTTGCCATACACGCGTACCAACCGTTGGGCGGTGTCTAAATCCATCACGCGCAAACTGCATAATTCGCTGACGCGTAGGCCGCAGGAATAGATCACCTCCAGCACGGCGGTGTCGCGTAGGTACGGCGCGGGATCAATACTGTCCGGCTCCTTGGCTACCTTGCGGGCGCTGACCAGCTCTTGCAGGGGCGCCTCCAGCAGGACGAGCGTTTGTTCGGGCGTGAGAAACTGTGGTAGACGTTTTTCCTTCTTGGGCAGTACGATCTCCTTCACTGGGGAGGCATCGAGTTTGCCGCGGCGCATGAGATGTTTGTAAAAGGATCGCAGTGCGGAGAAACGCAATTGGATGGCCGAGCGACTGTAATTGCCTCGTCCGAGAAAGCGCAGGTATCCTCGGAAATCGAGCTTCTTGAGTTCCAGCCAGGCTGGTGGTTGTTTGCGTTCGGCGGTGTACCAGTCAGTGAATTCGTGAAGTGCCTGACGGTAATTGCGTTGGGTATACACCGATGCGCCCGCCTCGGTTTGCATGTATTGCAGGAATGACAATACCAAGGCGTCTTCGGTTTCGATGATTTCGGTGGCCCTCCCCGGCACGGCATTTACGTTAGCAGAAAAGCGGGAGGGAAGCGAGTCTAGGCCTTCTTGGACGATTTTTTCTTAGCGGCTTTCTTCTTTGCCGGGCGTGGTGGGAATTCCCAGCCGAGCTTGCCGGTTTGCTTGTCCAGTAGCAGATGCGCTGAGAAGGGGCGGCCTTTTTTCGAAATGAAGCCGGCGATGACGTCGGTTTTTCCTTCGACGAACAATTTCATCGCCTGATCGGTAGGAATCTCTTTCTTAAGAATCTCCTTGGCGACGCGCGTGCCGTTTTTCTGTTTGGCCGGGGCCATGTCCGGGCACAGGTAAGCGCGGTCCGTTTCGTACACCTTGGCCAGGGTGCCGTCTGCAAGGGGCGTTTCACAGAGGAGTTGATCGTCGGTAAGATTGTCCGCCTCGGCCTCGCGTTCCTCGTCGCCTTCAAACACAAACTCCGGCTTCCAGCCGCCGCGAGCGCCTTCTACCATTTTCAGTTCGGCTACGAACGGCTGGCCAAACCGGTTTTTGAAATCTTCAAACGGTCCGATGCGGCCGTTGCTCAGCAGCGCCTGCACTTCCTCGGGTAGCAGCTTATGACTGGCGATGTATTTGTTCAGCTTAAATTTACAGTCGGCCGATGTGCATTCGTAGTTGCCGTCGGTTTGCTTCAGTGAGGTGGCACTGCAGCTGGGGCAAATGGCTTCGACATCCGGATAGCTGCGGTTGGCCAACTCTTCCATCTTGTCCTTGGTGGCATTGACAATCGTCTCGGTGAGCGACTTGATCTCGTCCATGAACACCTCGCGGCTGAGTTCGCCGGTCTCCATTTGCTTGAGCTTGTACTCCCAATCGCCGGTCAACTCGGGCGAGCGCAGAGCGTCGATGCCGATGTCTTCCAGCAAATCAATCAACGCGAGGCCTTTGTTGGACACCACCAAATCGCGCTTCTGCTGTTCATGCCGGAACACATACTTGTGCATGATTAGTCCCTCGATAATGGCCGCGCGGGTGGCTGGTGTGCCCAGACCGCGTTCGCTCATGGCCTCGCGTAGTTCCTCGTCGTCCACGCGTTTGCCGGCCGTTTCCATGGCCGAAAGCAGCGTGGCCTCCGTGTATCGCGCGGGCGGACGGGTTTGTTCGCCCTTAAGATTTACCTCCAACACCTTGGCCTCCTCGCCGGTCTCGGCGGGCACCAGTTCATCTTTCTCCGCGGCGACCCCGGGCCGGCGTCCGTACACCTCGAGGTAACCGGGCGTGACCAGAATCTTGCCGGTGGTCAGAAATGAATCTTGCTCAATGCGCGTGATACGGCGCGTGTTTTCGAACTCAGCCGACGGATAAAAGATTGCCACAAAACGACGCAGCACGAGGTCGTAAATCTTCTGCTCCTGCTCTTTCAGGCCCGCGCCAGGAATTTTTCCGGTGGGAATGATCGCAAAGTGATCGCTGATCTTGGCGTTGTTAAAAATGCGTTTGTTGGGCTTCACCCAATCCTGATCCAGCACCTTGCCGGCCGCGGTGATTACCTCGGGCGCCAGCGTGGCACTGGGCTTGGCTTTGGCAAAACCGCCGAGGTTGCCACGCGTAGTGCCGAGATAATCCTCCGGCAGACATTTGGAATCGGTCCGCGGATAAGTCAGCAGCTTGTGCCGCTCGTAAAGGGCCTGCGCGATCGCCAGCGTGTTGCGCGCGCTGAAACCAAACCGGCTGCTGGCTTCGCGTTGCAACGTGGTGAGATCATACAACTGCGGCGGTGCCTGTTTGCTGGGTTTTTTGGTTTCCTCCACAATGCCCGTTTGGCCGGTGCATCGTTCGACCACAGCACTGGCTTCAGCCTCGGACCAAATCCGTTCTGCTCGCGCCTGATCATCCCCTTCGGGCTTGGAAAACTCTTCACGAAACCAGCGGCCTTCGTAGCGACCCGCATACACCTCGAACTCCGCATGCACCTCCCAGTAATCGCGCGGCACAAAATCGCGGATGGCACGTTCGCGTTCGCTGAGGATCGCCAACGTGGGCGTTTGCACGCGGCCGGCTGAAGTCATGTTGAACCCGCCATGGCGCGAGTTGAACGCCGTCAATGCCCGCGATCCATTTAGTCCCACGAGCCAGTCACTCTCCGAACGGCACAAGGCCGCATCGGCCAGCGGCTTCATGCGGCCATCCTCGCGAAGCCGGTCGAACGCCTCCAGGATCGCGCCGTCAGTCATGGATTGCATCCACATGCGCTTGAGAGGCTTATCCACCTTGGCCAGAGCCATAATGTAGCGGAAAATTAATTCTCCTTCGCGACCTGCATCACAGGCATTCACAATGGAGTCGACCTCTTTATTGCGGATCAGCCGCAGCACCAGCTTGAGCCGGCTCTCGCTTTTCTCAATCGGTTGAAGGTCGAATTGATCAGGGATTACGGGCAAATGCTTGATGCCCCATGGTAGCTTTTTGCCGTTCGGGCCCTCGGGCATTTTCAACTCTACCAAATGCCCCACGGCCGAGGTAATGATCGCTGCGTCGTTTTCGAAATAGCTATTCCGGTCCTTGCCCTTCTTGTAGAACTTGCCCAGCTCCTTGCCCAGCACACGTGCCAAGTCCGTCTGAACGGAGGGTTTCTCTGCGATGACCAATGTCTTGCCCATTCGTGAATGGCGGGGTTTAGGGGTCGCCCGAGTTTTTGGCAACCCTTTTCCTGACGGCACGAAGTGCCGGTTTATTTGAAAAAACTTTTTTGGGGCGGGCTTCCCGATTCTTTTCTGGTACCTTTCGTCCCGATGGTTAAGGGGTATTTTGCCGATGACGCCACACGCGCCGAACG
>WTHG01000517.1 GCA_011523245.1 Verrucomicrobiales bacterium
GCCATGAACGAGCCGCAGCACAAGCTCATCAAGTTTACCATCACCGGTCTTGAGGTGAAATCCGTGAAGGACGGTGTGTCCACTTGCGGAGGTTCCGGTGCAATTGAGATCAACGGCAAAAAGCAGCCCCTGAACTTCGACGTCAACATCGCCAACAAGGCTGGCCAACTGACAGTATCCGGGCTGGTGCCGATTAAGATGACCGATTTCGGCATCACGCCCCCCTCCCCCAAGCTGCCCACCGGCAGCATCCAGACCGATCCCGAGGTGAAGATTTCGTTCAACTGGGTGGTGGCCAAGTAACCGCCCATGGCCGGCGGCACGAGCAGGCATCCCTGGTACACCCGCATCGGGCGCAAGATGCGCCTGGATTACCTGCGGATTCTCCGAACCAAAGGCGCGCCTTCACAGGTGGCCCGCGGCGTGGGCTACGGCATCTTTGTGGAGCTGATTTTCTTCCCCACACTGGGCCTCGCCTTTTTTCTGATGTATCCGCTGAACAAGTTCGGCAAGGGCCACATGGGTGCCGCGGTTGCCGGCTTTGTGTTCGCCAAGCTATTCGCCTTTCTCACTATCCCGCCCAGCTTTATTCTCGGCAGCAAAATGCTCGGGCTGCCTAATTACAAAGGCTATTTCATGGACGGCGAGACAATGAAGCCGTTGGGCGAAACATGGGGTGTGGTCAAAGATCTCGCCTCCTCTGGTGAATTGCTCAAAGCACTCGCCGGTTGGACCGCTGGAGCCGCAGTGTTCGGGGCGGTCATCGGGTTGATCGGCTTTTTCATCGCGCGTGCCGGTCTGCGCAAATACCAGTCCCGACGTCAGTCTCGACGCGAGCAGTTGCTGGCCGAAAAAGAACAGGCCACCGCGTAGAGTTTGGAACGTTAGGCCAGCACGCCCTTCACCGGCTTACCGTGCACATCCGTCAGGCGATAATCGCGCCCTTGGAATTTGTACGTGAGCTTCTCGTGATCAATCCCCAGCTGATCCAGAATGGTCGCGTTGAGATCATGTACCTCCACCGGATCGCGAACGATGTTGTAGCAGTAATCATCCGTCTCACCATAGGTCACTCCACCGCGAATGCCGGCGCCGGCCATGAGCATGGTGAAACATCGCGGATGATGATCACGCCCGTAATTGGTCGCGGATAATTTGCCCTGCGAATACACTGTGCGCCCAAACTCGCCGCCCCAGACAACCAGCGTATCTTTCAACAACCCGCGTTGCTCCAAGTCGTTCAGCAGTGCGGCCGTCGGTTGATCGGTATCCTTGCATTGCCCGGCCACCGCCTTGGGCAAGCCGCCGTGGTGATCCCAACCCATGTGAAAGAGCTGCACAAACCGTACATCCCGCTCGGCCATGCGACGTGCCAACAGGCAATTAGCCGCGTACGAACCCGGTCGGTGCACATCCGGCCCGTAGGAATCCAAAACATGCTTGGGTTCCTTGGAGACATCCAACAATTCCGGCACGCTGCTCTGCATGCGAAATGCCAATTCATACTGCGCAATGCGTGTGGCAATTTCCGGGTCGCCCACCTGCGCCAGACGTTCTTGATTCAAAGTGTTCAGGCGATCCAGTGTGCGTCGACGGGTAGCGGTGTCCACTCCCGGTGGGTTGGAAAGATACAGGACAGCATCGCCAGTGTTTCGAAATTTCACGCCCTGATGGCGCGTGGGCAGAAACCCCGAACTCCACAGGCGATCGTACAACGGCTGATCATTCGGCCGGCCGGACCCAAAGGAAGTGAGCACAACATACGCCGGCAGATTGCGGTTTTCGCTACCCAACCCATAACTGAGCCACGAACCGATGCTCGGCCGACCGGCCAGTTGATGGCCGGTCTGGCAAAAGGTGATCGCCGGATCGTGGTTGATCGCCTCGGTATGCACCGTACGAATCATCGCCAGCTTGTCGGCCTGCTTGGACAGGTGCGGTAACAGTTCGCTGAACTCCATACCGCTCTGGCCGTGCCGCCCGAACTTAAAAATGGTCGGGGCCACCGGAAACTTCTTCTGGCCGGAGGTCATCGTGGTGAGCCGCTGACCTTTCCGGATAGAGTCGGGCAAATCCTCGCCGCGCCGATCGGCAATCGCCGGTTTGGGATCAAACAAATCCATCTGCGACGGTGCCCCGGATTGGAACAGGTAAATGATCCGCTTCGCCTTGGCCGCGTGCGTGGGAAACCCTGGCAGGCCGCTCGACGAGGTCTTCGCCTGCGTCAATCCGGCCAGAGCTGACAGTCCGAGAAACGAAGTGGTGTTGCGCAGAAATACGCGCCGGTTGAGGGCGTCCTGCATCTGGAGATGAAAATCGGGATTCATTATTCGCGCGTCACAAATTCATCGAGGTTCAACAACACATTCGCCGCCAGCGTGAATGCCGCACGCTCCGCCAGTCGATCATCCGGCGCCGCCGATTCGCCCACGGCCAGTAGTTTCTTGGCTGCCTCGGGGTTCGCGGTGAAATAAGCCAGATCCTCCTTCAGCCCGTCGCGCAACACCTTCAGTTCGGTCGGGGTGGGCTTGCGGGAAACGGCCCAGAGAAATCCGTGCGTCAACCTCGCTTCCATTGAGGAGTCGACGTCTTTCAACATCCGACCGCCCAGTCGACGGGCTGCTTCCACAAAGGTCACTTCATTCAGGAGCGACAACGCCTGCAACGGCGTGTTGGTGCGCGAGCGCTGGATCGTACAAACCTCGCGGTTGGGTGCATCAAAGAGCAGCATCGAAGGCGGCGCGGAAATCCGTTTCCAGATCGTGTACATCGTGCGCCGATACAGGCCGTCATCGGTGGCGTGTTTGTAATTGCGCAAATCCCCGTAGCGAGTGGTCTCGTTCCAGACCCCTACCGGCATGTACGGCCGTACGCTGGGACCGCCGAGTTGTTCCACCAGCAGACCGCTGGCAAACAATGCCCGGTCGCGCAACTGCTCGCCGCCCAATCGGAAACGCGGTCCGCGGGACAGCAGGCGGTTGTCCGGATCGGCCGCATAGGTATCGGTCCGCGGCTTGGCGTCCTGACGATAGGCCGCACTCATCACTAGCAGTTTATGAAACGCTTTCATGTCCCATGCCTGGGCCGGCAGGCCGTTCACCTTCACGCCCTGCGAGGGCTTCACGAACTCACGCGCCAACCAATCCAACAATGCCGGATGACTCGGGAACGCCGCCTGCACACCAAAGTTTTCCGTCGTCTTCACCAATCCCACACCGAAGAAATGTTCCCAGGCACGATTCACCCACACGCGGGCAGTAAGCGGATTATCCGCGCTGGCGATCCAACGCGCGAGCCCCAGCCGGTTCATTGCCGCGCCTTGAGGCAGTGCGGGCAGAAAAGCCGGCAATCCGGCCTGCACTTCTTCCCCCGGTTGATCATACTCGCCGCGATTGAGAATGAACGCCTTACGCGGCGCCGGCATCTCCTCCATCACCATTACCGTCGGCAGTTTCTTGCGGAGATCGGCCAGTTGTTTGCGTTTGGCGGCCACGCGGTCATCTGCAGCCTTGGCCGGGTTAGCCACATGCGTGCGGTAATATTTTTCCAAAGCCGCCCACTGCTTGGGGTTCGGGGTCTTAGCATCCAAGGCCGTCCGCACCGCAGCGGGAATACTGTCGCCCTTAAGGCTCACAGCCGCCGGCGTAGCGCCGGTGAGAGACAGGCGGAACCGCCCGAGGTTGTGTTGGTTCAGGGTCGCGCACACAAACCGCAGCACCACCGTGGCCTCGTTCGGCACGGCCACCGGTTGGCCCGCAAGGAAAAGTGCCTTGATGGGTTCCCGGCGTGAAGGCCCGTCCACCGCCCAGCCTTTGCCGGACTGGCCATTGTTGACGTTCTTGATGTCCCATCCCTTCTGCGAGTAATCCGATTCAATCCGCGTGAATTTCAGCGGCACGGGTTTGCCGTTGGCCGGTACGATCTCGCCTTCCACGCGGGTGAGCACAAAGTTGCCGTTACTG
>WTHG01000528.1 GCA_011523245.1 Verrucomicrobiales bacterium
GGAGCGGTGTGGTGGTCGCGGTAGCTGATAGTTCTCCTTACCGGGACTTGGCCGAATTGATGGCAGACGCGGTGGCTCGGCCGTACCAATTGGTCTATGGCACGAACCTCGGGGCGCCGAACCATTACTCAGCGTTATTTCTGCAAAACGGTAAGCCGGGAAGCAAATTTCGCTTCACCCAAACGGGTGGTGGTGCCAAGCGCTTGGCCCAGCTTAAGGGTGGTCATGTGGACGTGACCGGTTTTTCGGTGGCGGAGTATGAGCCTTTCAAGGAGGCGGGCATTCGGGCGTTGGCGGTGTTGAGTGAGGAACGGGAAGCGGCTCTACCGAATCTGCCCACGGCCCGCGAGCAGGGTGTGGACGCCATTCACGGTCTAATGCAGTTTTGGTGGGCGCCGAAAGGGACGCCGCCGGATCGAGTGGCGTATTTGGAAAAGCTTCTGCGGCAGGTGATGGAGACGTCAACAGTGCAGGAGCGTTTGGCCCAGCTGCACATAGCGCCGGAGTTTCACGTGGGCGATGATTTACAGGCGGTGATTCGGGAACGCAGTCGGGATTTGGAAGGGATCGAACTGGAGAAGCCGCCGGCCTTGCCGCCGGTGCATTGGCTGGTGCTGGGCTTTGTGGGTTTGTGCGCGGTATGGGTTTGGCGGGAGGGAAATCCGGAATGATCGAGTTATTTGCATCCCCTGTGTTGTTGGGGCTCGCGTTGCTTGGAGTATTCTTGGGCATCACGGTGGGGGCGGTGCCGGGGTTGACCGGTACAATGCTGATCGCGCTGGCTTTGCCGTTGACGTTCTCGATGGAGCCGGTGGCGGCGTTGGTCTTGCTGGTGGCCATGTACGTGGGGGCGGTGAGTGGCGGTTTGATCAGTGCCACCTTGTTGCGAATGCCCGGCACGCCAGCGGCGGTGATGACGACGCTGGACGGTTATCCCATGGCGAAGGCGGGCCGCCCGGGCCGGGCGTTGGGACTGGGTATCGGGGCTTCGTTAGTGGGCGGGCTGGTGTCGTGGTTGGCGTTGTGGCAATTGTCCGAGCCGATGGCGGAGTGGTCCACGCGGTTGGGGCCGTTCGAGTATTTTTCTCTGGTGATTCTGGCGCTGGCGCTGTTGGCGGGCATGGGGGAATCGACGCGGGCGCGAGGCTTGTTAGCGGGCGGATTGGGTGTGCTGGCGGCCATGCCGGGCGTGCATCCAGCCACGGGCGAACTGCGCTGGACCTTTGACGTGACGGCATTGAATGAAGGCTTTCGGCTGATTCCCGTGCTAATCGGTATGTTCGCCATCGGCAAAATTCTGGGCGATCTGACGGGTACCGATGGCAAGGTGGAACAAGCGAAAGGCGAGGACAGGGCGTGGGTGCCGTGGGCGACATGGAAGGCGCAGGGGATAAACCTTCTGCGGTCCTCGGGCTTGGGCACGTTGATCGGGGTGTTACCCGGCGTGGGCGCAAACGTCGGTTCTCTGGCGGCGTACATGACGGCGAAAAGGGCGTCGAAGACACCGGAACAATTTGGCAAAGGCAGCGAGGATGGTATCGTGGCTTCCGAGGCGGCAAACAACGCCACGGTGGGCGGGGCGTTGATTCCGCTGATTGCGTTGGGCGTGCCGGGCAGCGTGATTGGAGCCGTGCTCTTGGGAGCGTTGATCGTGCACGGCCTACAGCCCGGGCCATTACTCTTTCGGCAAAATCCTGAGGCGGTACACGCCATCATTGGCTGCGTGCTGGTGGCGAACGTGATGATGTTTGCCCTGATGCTCGGCGGTGCACGCTGGATCGCCCGGCTCTCGGCAGTGCCGCAGCAGGTGCTGATGCCCGTGATCACGCTCTGTTGCCTGTGGGGCGCATACGCCTTGAACGGGCAGGTTGTGGACGTGGTGGTGATGCTGGCCTTCGGCGTGATTGGCTGGCGCATGGAAAAAGCGAAGTTGCCGCTGGCGGCCTTTGTGATCGGCTTCGTGCTGGCGCCGGTGGCTGAGGAAAACCTGTGCGCTGGGTTGATGGCGAGCGGCGGAAGCTACACGCCGCTGATGACCCGGCCGTTGTCCCTACTGATGCTGATTGGCGCGGCGGCGTTGTTGCTGCGTAAGAATAACGTTTCCGCTCCGGACACATCTTCGTAAGGTCGACCGCTCATGAGCGAACGTCCCAACATTCTCTGGTACTGCACCGATCAGCAACGCTTCGATACCATTGGCGCGCTGGGCAACCCGCACGTGCGTACGCCGGTGGTGGATCAACTGGTGCACGATGGTGTGGCGTTTACGCATGCTTACTGCCAAAGCCCGATTTGTACCCCAAGCCGTTCGAGTTTTATGTCCGGCCTGTATCCAAGTCGTGTGCATAACACGCGAAACGGCAACGACACGTTTCCCAACTGGCCGCCGGTGATCAGTAAATTATTGGCCGAGGCCGGCTATGAATGCGGGTTGATTGGCAAGTTTCATTTACAAAGTTCAGGCAAACGTACTGAGCCGCGGATTGATGACGGCTTTAGCTATTGGAAATTTAGCCACGCCCCCCGCGATGACTGGGAAGAGGGTCATGACTATGCCGATTGGGTACGCGAACAGGGCGGTGATTTAAATGCGCTACGCGAAAGTGATGACCGCGTGCCGACGGAGTTGCATCAAACAACCTGGGGCTCGGAACGGTCGATTGAGTTCATTCGCCAACCGCATGAATGTCCGTGGATGTTGAATGTGAACATTTACGCTCCGCATCCGCCCTTTATTCCGCCGCGATCATATGCCGAGCAGTTTGATCCGGCGGATATGCCCGGGCCACATTTTCGGGAGAGTGATCTGGCGGCGCAGGCGAAACTGGCCGATTGCGATTTTCAGGATGAAATTCGCACGCCTGAGGAGCATGACGCCCACGCAGCCCAGGCGCGCTACTACGCGATGATTTCGCAGATTGATGATCAATTTGCGCGAATCCTGCAGGCCTTGGAGGAGACCGGGCAGCGCGATAACACGGTGATTATTTTCACCAGCGACCATGGCGAGGCGTTGGGTGATCACGGGTTAATGTACAAAGGCTGCCGGTTTTACGAAGGGTTGGTCCGTGTGCCGCTGATCTTTTCATGGCCGGGGCGATTCGCGACGGATTTGCAAAGCGATGCTCTGGTAGAATTACTCGATCTTTCAGCCACGCTGCTCGATATGGCCGGCGTGGAGTTGCCTGATTATTTTCAGGGCGCGAGTCTGCGGCCGATTCTCGAAGGACGCGACTTATCCGACTCCCATCGAAACTTTGTGCGCAGCGAATATTTCGATGCATTGGATCCGCACTTTACGGGTGGCAGTGGTACTTACGCCACCATGCACCGCACGCGCACCCACAAGCTGTGCGTCTACCATGGCAAAGGTGTGGGGGAATTGTTCGATCTAGAAAACGATCCGTGGGAACACGAAAACCTTTGGGACGATCCCGCTCACGCCGAGGTGAAATACCAGTTGCTCGCCGAAAGTTTTGACGCCCATGTCCTGCTCACTACCGATGTTGGTTCCGAGCGAATCGCCCCGATGTAACGAGCTTGGCCCAGTTGGGCACACTGTAGCATTGTGGTGAATCTACAACGCAAACATCTTTCGATGATTACGGCTGGAAAATGGAACGGGTTGTTGTTGGCAAGCCTCTCGCTATTCAGTGCGGTGCCTTTGGGTGTGCTGGTGTTCGATATGGTTTTTATCGTGCCTAAGATTGATGCCCTGTATCGAGATGCGGAAGTGGCGACACCTGGGTATTTTCAGACGGGGATTCAGACGGGTGAGCTTCTTCTGAATTATTGGTATATCTGGCTGATGCTCCTCGGGCTTGGAGTTTGGCAGTTTGAGCAACGTTGTGTGAGTCAACAAAAACAATTGATGCGCAACTTGCTGGTGTCTGGACTGGGACTGGTTTCGATGTTGGTTGCTTTGTGGGTGCTCAGTGTAACCG
>WTHG01000458.1 GCA_011523245.1 Verrucomicrobiales bacterium
GCCACCGTCATTGCACCGGAACGGGCACCGCTATTGATTCAATCACTCGATCAACGCCTCGAAGCCATTCGCGCTCTGGGCGTGGACGCCACCTTGATCCTCCCTTTTGATGAAGCCATGAGTCAAATCCCGGCCGAAGCCTTCATTCAGGGTTTAGCTGTCGATCTCGGCCGAATCAGCTCCATTTGTGTCGGCGCCCAATTCGCATTTGGCCAGGGACGAAAAGGAAATGTGAAGTTACTGCATCAACTCGGACAGGAACTCCATTTTGTCGCACACGGTACGGCCAGTGTGGCGTTAGATGGGGAGACGGTGAGCAGTACGCGAATTCGCCAGGCGATCGCCGGCGGGCAATTGGATCTGGCTGGACAGATGCTCGGGCGGGAGTACGCCCTGGCGGGCAAAGTCATCCGCGGCGATCAACGCGGACGGGAACTGGGTTTCCCCACTGCAAACCTCGAAATCACCGGCCGTTGCACGCCGCCTAATGGCGTGTATGCCGCGCATGCGGAGGTGGATGGCGAACCTTACCGTGCTGCGGTGAATATTGGTCTACGGCCCACGTTAAAAGACCCGGAGCCCGCCCTCCATGTGGAGGCGCATTTGCTGGATTTCGAAGGGGAGATTTATGACCGAGTCTGCAAGCTCACTTTTGTCGGCAAATTGCGAGAGGAACAATCCTTTGATTCGCTGGACGCATTGCGGGCGCAGATTGAAAAAGATGTGGTTCAGGCACGATATCTCTTCACCCAGCTTTAATAGGGAGCTATGCTCTCCCCATGCCCACCACCAAGGTCTACGAGTACAAAGGCTGCAGCACCTGTCGCAAAGCGCTGAAATGGTTGGACGCACAGGGGATACAGTACAAGGCCATCCCCGTGCGAGAGACACCGCCGAACAAGACTGAATTACGGCGCGTGCTGAAGGCCAATGAAGGTGATATTCGGAAACTCTTCAATACTTCCGGCGGTGATTATAAAAAGCTAAACCTGAAGGAAAATCTCCCGTCACTTAGTGAAGCGCAGGCCATTGATATCCTTAACACCAATGGCAACCTCGTGAAGCGGCCTTTTGTGGTCAATAAATCCGGCGGTCTCACCGGCTTCAAAGAGGATGTCTGGCAGAAATTTTTCGGCCTTTAGCCCTGCGCCTTCTGCCGTTACCCTCCCGACATGAATCGGGACGAAATCGAGGCGGCTAATCAACGGGTCATTGAGGCAGGCGCATTTGTTCAGCCCTTGTTGAGCGAAGCGGGCAAGGTGATTGTCGGCCAATCCTACCTCATGGAACGGCTGGTGATCAGTCTACTGGCCAACGGCCATGTACTGCTCGAGGGCGTACCCGGGCTAGCCAAGACGCTGGCGATCAAGACGCTGGCCGACACGCTGAACGCCAATTTCTCCCGCATCCAGTTTACGCCGGACATGCTGCCGGCCGACGTGACCGGCACACAGATTTACAATCCGCAATCCGGCGAGTTCACCACACGCCAGGGGCCGGTGTTTGCCAATCTAGTATTGGCCGATGAAATTAACCGCGCTCCGGCCAAGGTTCAAAGCGCCCTGCTTGAAGCCATGCAGGAAAAACAGGTGACCATCGGCGCCACCACCTATCCGCTACCCTCGCCCTTTCTTGTGTTGGCCACGGAAAACCCCATTGAGCAGGAAGGCACGTATCCTCTGCCCGAGGCGCAGGTGGATCGTTTCATGCTCAAGGTAGTGATCAGCTATCCCGAGCGCGACGAGGAACGCCGCATTTTGGATGACTGGGCCAAGACGGAAAATTTGCCTGCCGCCTCCCAAGTGGTGAAGACCGAGCAGATTCTCACTGCGCGCCAAGTGGTTGATACCATTTATGTGGATGATAAGGTGAAAGATTACATCGTGGACCTCGTGTGCGCTACACGTGATCCAGGCAAATACAAGATCCCCGCCGAAGGTCTCATCGAGCTGGGCGCCTCGCCACGCGCGACCATTTTCCTCACGCTCGCCGCCAAATCTCACGCCTTCGTGCAGGGCCGAGGTTATGTAACGCCGCAGGATGTGAAGAGCATCGCCATGGATGTACTACGCCATCGCGTGCATGTGTCCTACGAAGCCGAGGCGGAGGAGAAAAATAGCGAACAGATCGTGCAATTGCTGCTCGACCACCTGCCCGTGCCCTAGCCCATGAACCTGCCCGAACTTCAGGCTCAAGTGCGACAGATCGAAATCCGCACCCGCCGGCTGGTCAGCGATTTGATGATCGGCCAGTACCAGAGTGTCTTCAAGGGTCAGGGCATGGACTTCGATGACATTCGGGAATATCAACCGGGCGACGAGGTGCGCCACATCGACTGGAACGTCACCGCCCGCCTGAACCAGCCGTTTATCAAACAGTACGTTGAGGAACGCGAACTTACCGTCATGCTCGTGGTCGACCTGAGCGCCTCGGGCACCTTTGGCAGCGGCCGCCAAACCAAGCGCGAACTGGCCGCCGAAGTCGGTGCCGTGCTCGCCTTTGCCGCCCAACGCAATAACGACAAGGTGGGCCTCACGCTCTTTACCGAGCGTGTGGAAAAATACGTCGCCCCCGCCAAGGGCAACCGGCATGTACTGCGCGTGGTGCGGGATATACTCGGGCACACTCCGAACCATCGCGGCGGCGACCTGCGCCATGCCTTACAACATTTGCAGAAATCGTTCCGCCGCCGTTCAGTAATGGTTTTACTTTCCGATTTTCTGGATCCGCTCCCCATCTCCACGCTGCAACAGGCCCAACGACGACACGATGTGGTGGCCATTCAGATCATCGATCCGCATGAAGAACAATTGCCCGCACTCGGCCGGATGACGATGGAGGATGCCGAAACCGGCGAGGTCGGCGAAGTAACCCTGCGCAACGAAGAGGACCTCGACGCCTTCTTCCGCCACCGCGCCGAGGCGCAGGAGGAATTGGAACAGCAATTCAACGGGCTCGGAATCGATCACATTCGCGTGCGCACTAGTGAACCGTTTGTGCCGGAGCTGGGACGATTTTTCCGCACCCGCCTGGAACGGCAACGCCGCACATGAACGACGACACCAACCAGCTTGACCTGCTCGATATCAAACCGCCGCTGGAGCTGGATCCCGGCGATGGCACAGGCCCGTTGTGGTGGGTACTGGCAGTGCTACTAATCGCTGGTGCCGCCCTGCTCTGGTGGGCGTTCCGTCGTCCGGTCAAACCGCCCTCCCCGCCGTCGCCCGATGCCGTGGCCCAGCGCAAACTCCGCGAAGCTTGGGCGCTGCTCGGCACCCCCGCGCTCTTTGCCGAAGCTGTGGCCGATGTCCTGCGCGTGTACCTAGAGGAACGCTTCAAGTCCCACGCCCCCGAACGTACTACCGAGGAGTTCCTTAACGAACTGCAACAAATGCCGCAGATGACCAGCGAACAAAAAGAGTTGCTCGGGCAATTCCTGAAGTTCTGCGACTTTCCAAAATTTGCCCAACTCGATCCCTCTGAGGAGGAATGCCGACGGCTGCACGGCATCGCTGTAAAGCTGGTGCAGGAAACAGCCCCGGCCCGGCCCGGCAGTGCGCCGCCACAAATCGTGCCCCCGAAAATCAACTGATGGATACCTTCACCTTTGCCGATCCCGCCTGGCTGTGGTTGCTCTTGCTGCTGCCATTAGCCGGCTGGCTCAAGGGTGCCACCGGCACGCCGCCGGCCGTGGTGTATTCCTCTCTGTCACTGGTGCGTCAGCTTCAAAAAATTGCCCCGCAAAAAGCCGGCCGCCTATTGTGGCTGCTGCGCTGGCTGGCATTGATCGTCTTCATCCTTGCCCTAGCCCGGCCGCAATGGGGCGAAGGCAAACAACGCATCCGCGCCAGCGGTATTGATATTGTGGTGTCCATGGACCTCAGCGACAGCATGCTTGCCGAGGATTTTCAACGCTTCGGGCGCGACGCCAACCGTCTGGATGTAAGCAAGGATGTGCTTGAGGAATTTATCAAGGGCCGGCCCAGCGATCGCATCGGGCTCATCGCATTTTCTGGCAAGGCCTATATCGCCAGTCCGCCCACGCTCAACCACGCGTTTCTGCTCGAGAACCTCGACCGCTTCACTACCGACACCGTGCCCGAGGAAGGCACCGCCATCGGCTCGGGTATCAGCGCGGCAATCAATCGCCTTCGCGAGATCAAGGATTCTAAGAGCCGCATTGTCATTCTCATGACGGATGGCGAGGAAAACACCGGCAAGATTAAGGGCCACGAAGCCGCCACCGCCGCCGCCGCCATGGGCGTGAAAATCTACACCATCGGTATCGGCAAAGACGGCACCATGCTCTACCTGCCCGACCAGTTCGGCTTCAAACGCCCCGTGCAGCTGGTGGGTATTGATGAAGATAGCCTGCGCGAGATTGCCGACAAAACCGGCGGCAAATATTTCCGCGCCGAAAGCGCCGATGCTCTGCGCGCCGTGTATAAGGAAATCGATTTACTGGAAAAAACTGAGCGCGAAGAACAACGCTTCCTCCAATACCACGACCTCTTCCGTACTTTTCTCGGCGTGGCGCTGGCGTTGTTGGTGCTGGACCTCGTTTTGAATTATACTTTGTTAAGGAAACTACCATGAACTGGGGCTACCCCGGCTACATAACCTTGGGCATCCTGCTGGCGCTGCTTGTGCTCGGCGGCAGCATCGCCATGTGGCTCCATCGCGAGCGCGTACTGGCGCTATTCGTGAGTAAAAACCGCGTGCAGGAACTCACCGCCTCAATGCCAAACTGGGAATACTGGATCCGCACCGGCCTGATCATGGGCGCCGTGATCCTTGGTTGCCTCGCTCTAGCCTCTCCGCGCTGGGGATATGTGCTGGAAAAATCTAACGCCAACTCGCTGGACGTCCTCATTGCAGTCGACACCTCACGCAGCATGCTTGCCGACGACCTCGTTCCTTCCCGCATGAAACGTACCCAGCTCGCGATCCAGGAACTTCTCAAGCTCGGCGAAGGCGACCGTTTTGGCCTCATTCCCTTTGCCGGATCCGCCTTCCTCCAATGCCCCCTTACCGTCGATCAGGAAGCCCTGCGCCAACACGTCAATCTCGTAAACGTTGATCTCATCCCTGAAGGCGGCACCAATCTCGGCGACGCCATTGATGCCGCTATGGAAGCCTTTGAGGATCATGAGCAAGACAGCCACAAAGTGCTTTTGCTATTTTCCGACGGGGAAGATCACGATGAAAATGCGGTAGCTAAGGCGGAGGAAGCAGCCCAAAACGGCCTGCGCATTTTCACCATTGGTGCCGGCACGCCCGATGGGGAATTGATCCCCGTCAATTACTGCCCGGCCTGCGATTCCTCCAACCGGCCGGATCGATCGCGTTGCCGGGTTTGCAATGCCTTCCTCACGCCCAATAAGGAATTCATTCGGGATGAAAACGGCAACGCTGTTCGCAGCCGACTCAATGAATCCATGCTGGAGGAATTGGCAGAAACCACGGGCGGCTTTTACCTTCGCCTCGAAGGCGCGCAAACTATGGAGGTGCTTTACAAAAATGGACTCGCGCCGCTGCCAAAATCGGAGAATACTAGCACCATGGTGCGACGCCAACGAGAGCGTTATCAATGGCCCTTAGCGGGAGCCGTCGGGCTCTTGTTGCTGGAGATGTTGTGGCCCATGGGCCGACGACGGCGGCCGGCACCCGCCATCGCGATCATCCTAGCCCTGCTGCTACCTTTTTCAGTGGAAGCCGCCACCCTCAATCAGGCCGCCAAGCAATATCAACAGGGCGAATTTGCCTTGGCACTTCAGGAGTACGAGGAGTTGCTGCGCCATGATCCGGGTAATCCCAAGCTTCATTACAATGCTGGCGCAGCCGCTTATCAGGCCGGGAAACACAATGAGGCGGCCAAGCACTTTCGCAGTGCTTTGCGCACGCCGGATTTGAAACTCCAGCATCGCGCCTTTTACAATCTGGGCAACACACGCTTTCAACTGGGTGCGGCCATGAAAAATCCGGAGGATCAAATCCCGGTTTGGGAGGAGGCCGCCGATCACTTTGAAGCCGCCGCCCAATTGAACCCACAGGACCCCGGTGCCCAGCGCAATCTCAAATTTGTCCGCCACAAAATCGATGAGGCCAAACGCAAGCTGGAACAGCTTTCCGACGAGGTACCACTCGATGGCATCACACGATTCAAACAGGACGACGAGAAGGAATACACCCTGCGCGTCTGGCCGCCAGATCGTGAGCAAATCCCTGAGCGCCCCTACTGGCGGATGTTTGCCCTAGATCATTACGCCCATGGCGTCGCCAAAGTCTCCGATTCTCTTCGGGCCCAAGCCAAGGCCTTGCCCTCGGCCGAATATGGCGGCCGCCCACCAGCCGAGCCCGTGCTCTCCGGCACGTGGCGGTTTCGCTTCGAGCCGCTCTTTAGCGAATTCCTGCCTATGAATGGCCCGTTCGCCAATGCCCAAGTGGAAAACTCATCCTGGCGTTACAACCCTGCGGCCTTTCAGGCACGCCTGCCGGATGTGCCCACGCACGCCGTGGAGTACACCCTCATCGACCCCACGGATAATGCCCGCCTCGCCGCCGGTCCGCTCGACGCGCCCTTGCAGCCGGACGCCCAAAATGATTTCACCACGCCACGCGAAGACGCCTATCCCTTCACCACCCTACAGCTCAACCTCAGTCCCACGGAGATCAGCCAGCTCCTTGGGGTTTTAGAGAAAATCACAGGCGACGAGGAACTGCCGTTGGCCGAGCTGAACGAAAAGATCATCACCTGGCTCCACGCGCATCATAAGTACACCCGACAAACGCGCATCCCCGAGGATGAGCAAAACGATCCGGTCGTTCGCTGGATGCTCACCGAGGAAGCTGGCCATTGCGAATATTTTGCCTATAGCTACACGCTACTTGCGCGGGCAGCCGGCCATCCGGCCCGCATTGTATGTGGATTTGCCGGCGGCGAGTGGGATGACAAAACGGAAAGCTGGACCAATGAGAAAACCGACGCCCACGCCTGGGCCGAGGTGTTTGACGGTAACCAGTGGATTCGCGTCGAAGCCACCCCGCCCGAGGAGAACCAAGGCGAAGGCGAAGAACCTGAACAAAATCCAAATAACGGCCAACAAGGCGACAGCCAAGATCCCAACAACGGCGAAGGCGACCCGAACAATCCCAACAATGAATCCGGCAATCAACAGGGCGACCAACCCACCGATGAAGATCGCGACGAGGGCGATCTGCCGCCCGAATTGCTCGAAACGCTCCGCCAAGCCGAACGATTACTCGACGCCCTGAAAACCGACGAGAAACCTCTGAGCGCCATCGAAGCTGAGAAAGGCCAACCGGGCCCACGCATTCGCCGGCCAAAGAAAGACTGGTAATGGCGCGGCTCCTCTTCAGTTTCCTGGCCTTGGCCACCGGCACCTTTGCGGCCACCCTCACCGCGACGCTGAAACCCGCCACGGTCAATCTCGGCAAGAGCGCCACCCTCACCCTCGTTTGCGAAGGCGGCATTGCCACCACCGTGGAGCAAACCGCCGCCGCCCGTAATTTGGCCCTATCGTTTGTCGACAGTACAAAATCAATCGACATTGTCGGCGGCGTTACCCGTGAATCTGCCACCTTCACTTATCAAGTCACCCCACGGGTGGCCGGCCGATTTGCTGTGCCCGCCTTCAAGGCCATGGTCGGCAATCGGGAAATCCGCAGCGACGCCATCATCCTTACTGTACTTGATACAGATGGCAACAACACCCCGAAGAACATCGCCAAGACACCGCCGCCCGCGTTGTTGCGCGTACTCACCCCTGCCACCAAGGTTTACGTTGGCCAGGTTTTCCCTGTTTCCATGGAGCTGCTCGCTCAAGGCCTACGCCAGTCCCATTTGCCCGTGCCGCAACTGGTGACCGATAGCATCCGCTTCACTCGCATCCGACCAGAGTATCGCCAAGCCAGCGCCCGTTCCCTCAACGGTGTGCTATACCAAAATGTATTTTTATTTGAGACCGGCGCTGTGGCCATGAAACCCGGCAAACTAAACCTCATCTTCGAGCTGGACGTCATCGTCATGGATTACCGGCAGGATGTGTTTGGCCGACAACGCAAACTCCATCTCACCAGTGATCCTATTCCCATTGAAGTGCTCCCGCTCCCCGCCACCGGTAAACCTGAACAGTTCACCGGCGCAGTAGGGCAATACCAAATGACCACCACGGTGGAACCCAATCGCGCAAAAATAGGCGACCCCATGGAACTGCGGATCAGCCTTGCGGGAAGCGGAGCACTGGACAACACGCCCGTGCCCGAACCTGTCTCATGGAATGGATTCAAAACGCATCCGGCCACCAGCGAAATCGAATATACCGACTTGCGCCACCTGAGTTCCCGCAAGCAATTCAAGCGTATGATCATTCCCACCGATTCGAAACTCACCCACGTGCCGGCCTTGCAGTTCAGTTATTTTGATCCGGTCACCGAGCAATATGTTACCCTAACCACGCCGCCCACGCCGGTGGAAATTACTGCCAGTACGCCGCCTAATCCGCGGGGGGATCCGCCCGCCCCCGATGGATTAGCCCCGACTGACGATACCTTGGCCATTCAAACCATCCGCCATGCTCCGGGTCGTCTTGCTCAACTGCAGCCCCCCTTGATCACCCGTACGTGGTTCCTGGCGATTCCCGGGGTGAGCTTGCTGGCGTTCCTCGTGGCCTTCGGCTGGCGACAGCGAGTTGAGTATTATGAGGCCCACCCGGAAGCCGTTCGCCGTCATCATGTGCGTCACCTCACCCGTAATACCCTGCGCCAACTGCAATCCGATGCCAGCCGAAAAAATGCCGCCGAGTTTTATGAAGGCGTGCAGTTGATCCTGCGCGAACAAATCGGCCTTGCCACCGATCAACCGGCCGCCGGACTCACCGCCAATTCTATGCTCACCGCTCCGCTGAATCTTCCGAAGGAAGCGCAGACCGCACTGACCCGTTTACTAGAGCAGGAGGAAGTCACTCGATTTAGCGGCGCCATTGCCACGCCCAATGTGGATGCGGCGCTCAAGGATCTGAACTGTGTCCTGCGCGCCCTGAAATGAAGTGGCTCGTTTTCATCCTGTGCCTGAGTAGCGTGATGACGTGGGCCGAGGACCGGGCGTTATCCCCTTTCGAACAGGGTAACCAAGCCTTTGATGAGGGAAGGTTTGGAGAGGCTTGGGATCATTACTCGGTCCAGCTTGAGAGTGGGCATGTCTCGCCACCGCTTCATTTCAATCTCGCCACTGCCGCGCTGCATAACGGTCATTTGGGCAAAGCCATTTATCATTTGCGAATCGCGCAAACCCTGAAACCGCGCGATTCGGACATTACCCAAAACCTCAAGATCGCCCGCGATGAAGTCCACAACGGTACCCCACCGAAGCCAGGCACCTGGCAACGGCTCACCGGTTTTTTCAATGCCGACGAATGGGCACTACTGGCCGCGCCGTTTCTCACGGGCTGGTTGCTCTGGCTCGCCCTGATTTATTGGCGACCTGAGACACGCTCCAAGGCAGCGGTGTTCCGGCCAATTCTCGGGGTCCTTGCTCTGGCCCTGATGGTCGTCGCCCTACTTGCTTGGAAAAGTGAAGCTAATCAGGATTGGGGCGTGATCAACGGCGAAACGCAGGTACGGTTCGGGCCGGTGGAGCAATCGCCTGATCAATTCAAATGGTTTGACGGCACGGAAGTGCAGATCAGCCGACGCCATCAGGATTGGTTCCTAGCACGGGATGTCACTGGACGCCAAGGCTGGGTGCATGCCGATGTGCTGCTCACGCCGAAAGGATGAGGAATTAACGTTGACCGGTGCGGGGCGAAGTCTAGCATTCCAGTACGCCATGAAACGCTTGTTGCGATTCCTCTGTTTGGCCTCGGCTTTGCCCGGTATTTCCCTGCTGGCCGATGGTATCACCCTCACTCCCACCGATGGCCGCATTGATGTAAAGATCGGTGGCGACCTATTCACGAGCTACCATTTTCGCAGTGTGCCCAAACCAGCCCTCTACCCTGTGCGGTGGGTTGACGGTACTGGCATGACGCGCCGCTTTCCGATGGAGAAGGCCCTGCCGGGGGAATCAGACGATCACGTGCATCATCGCAGTGTGTTCTGGGGACATCGCCATGTGAAAAGTGCTGACGGCACCGTGCATGATTTCTGGGGTGAAAATGCCAACAGCGGCACACAGGTAACCACCGGCATTGAGGCCGGCAAGGATGGCCGGATTTGTTCCACAACCAAGTGGGTAAGCAAGGCAGGTAAAACGGTCGCCACGGATTTCCGCAAGATTGGTTTTGCGTCAAATGAGCACGGCCGTTTCATTGATTATGCCATCACCATTAGAGCTTCCGAGGGCGACATTGTTCTGCAAGATGACAAGGACGCCGGCATGGGGTTCCGCGTGCCGGATACTATGTGTGTTTCCCCACACAGCACGGCCAAGGTGAAAGCCGAAGGCTACATGCTCAACAGCGAAGGCAACACCGGCGGCGATTGCTGGGGCAAACGCGCCAAGTGGATTTCCTACTCTGGCAAGGTGAAAGGCAATTTGTTGGGTATTGCCATGTTTGATCATCCGGAAAACCCGCGCCATCCTACCAACTGGCATGCTCGATCCTACGGCCTGTGCAGCGCGAATATTTTTGGCAAACGCCACTTCGAACGGTTGCCCGATAAGAATGCGGGCAATTACACCCTGAAGAAGGGCGGATCGCTCACCTTCCGCTACCGCCTTTACTGGCATGCGGGCAAGGGCGACGCCAAGAAAATCGAGGCGCGATACCGCGAATGGGTTGCCGCCGCCCCAAAAAAACCTTAACCTCTAACCAGATTCATTATGAACAAACAAACACGTCGTAACTTTCTCAAAACCTCCCTATACGCCGGTACCACGGTGGCCTGGACCGCCAAGAGCTGGGCTCAGGTGAAGGGTGCCAACGAAACGCTGCGCTGCGCCACCATCGGGTTTCGCGGCCGCGGCAACAGCCACATTGGTTCCATCAAAGGCATGCAACAGCGCGAACAAGGCGTGAAGCTCACCGCCCTGTGTGATGTCGACAAAAAGGTGCTCGATGCCGGCGCAGCCAAACACAAAGTCGCTGGCTATCAGGACATCCGCGTGATGCTCGAAAAAGAGGAACTGGACGTGGTCACCGTAGCCACCCCAAACCACTGGCACAGCCTCGCCGCCATCTGGGCCGTCCAAGCCGGCAAAGATGTCTACGTGGAGAAGCCCGTGAGCCATAACGTGTGGGAAGGCCGCCAGCTGGTGAACGCTGCCCGGAAGTACAAGAAGATTGTCCAAACCGGCACACAGGCCCGTAGCTCCAAGTGCATTCAGGATGCCGTGCAATGGGTGCAGGCCGGCAACCTTGGCAAGATCAAGGTCTCCCGCGGCCTCTGCTACAAGCGCCGCGGCAGCATCGGCGATATCCCGGATACCAAGGATGTGCCGCGCGAGGTGGATTACGATCTCTGGCTCGGCCCGGCCCCCAAGAAACCCCTCACCCGTGAACGCCTGCATTACGACTGGCACTGGATGTGGGATTACGGCAATGGCGACCTCGGCAATCAGGGCATCCACCAAATGGACATTGCCCGTTGGTTCCTCGGCGACATGGAACTTTCCCCGCGCGTCTGGAGCGTCGGCGGACGGCTCGGCTACGAGGACGATGGCGAGACCGCCAACACGCAGGTCATTTATCACGACTACGAATCCGCCCCGCTCATCTTCGAGGTGCGCGGTCTAGGCGTGAAGAAGGGTTCCGGTTCCCGGCCCACCTACCGCGGCGGCAGCGTGGCGGTGTTCGTGGAATGCGAAAAAGGCTGGGTCGCCGTGCGCAGCTACGGCGCCGTGCAGGCCTATGATAACGACGATAAGTTGATCAAGGAATTCAAGGGCGGCGGCGATCACTTCGGCAACTTCATCCAGGCTGTGCGCAGCCGGAACCCGAAGGATCTCAACGCCGAAATCCTCGAAGGCCATCTCTCCAGTGCCCTCTGCCATACCGGCAACATCAGCCATCGCGTCGGCAAAGACGCCAGCGTGGAGGATATCCGCGATGTGGTTAAGAAAGACGACAGCGCGCTGGAAGCCGTTGACCGCATGATCGATCACCTCGCCGTGGCGAACGAAGTAGACCTCAAAGCCACCCCGCTCACCCTCGGCCCGGCCCTCACCATGGACACCAAGGCCGAGACCTTCAACGGCCACGCAGCCGCCAACAAGCTGCTCACCCGCGAATATCGTAAACCGTACGTGGTGCCGGAAATCAAGCTCTAGAGCTCCGGGAAAAAATCAAAACAAGAAGGGACGAGTTTCACCTCGTCCCTTTCTTTTTTGTTGGAGAATCAAAAATAAAGGCGAAGAGAAATTCGCCCCTCTCCGGCCAAACTACAGACGTCCTTCATCGGCATCGATGAAGTCTACGAAACATTGGATATCATCCCGATCGCCCATCCCGGCCTCCGCTTTGCGTGTAGCTAAACGTTTGCGTAATTCCGTGTTGGTTTCATCTGCGCCATAATTCAGCACGGCGTCATTGAAAAGTTCCTTGGTGGACTCATCGGCCTCCACATTTTCGCGGACCCAATCACACACCTGCCCATCCGTGGCTGATACCTTCACCACAGCCACAAACTCTTCCGCGTCCAGCCCGGCCTTCTCCAACCATTTGGCATCAAAACCCTTATGAAGAAAGTTCGGCTGATAATCCTCATGAAGCTGCCCGGCCTCAGACAGACGGATTTTATCAACGAAACGAGGCAAGTAAACCCAGCCAGCCATTTTCTCCCGCGGACTGCGGGGATACACGGTCGCTCTCACGAAAGAATCATTCGCCCGCGGACAACGCCTGTCAACCCTCTGCTGAAACGATTAACGGAATTCGTTATTGACATGATTTTCACAGCAAGGATGATCCGGAGGTTGACCCCAACTGTCACAACCCAACCACACTTATTCTATGTCTGAATCAGAATCCCCTGAGATTAAACCAAACGATTCGGCTTCGCAGGCCGATCAGGTCGAGGATCAACTTGCCTTGATCCAAGAGCTTGAACACAAACTTAAACTCCTCCGCTGGGGCCTTTTTATGGGCGTCTTGGCCGTCATGGCTCTCGGCATCAGCTCCATTTGGAAAACCACTAAGAAGGCCGCTGAACCAGCCGTGGAAGTGTACAACGAGGCCAAAGAAACTTACGAAGGTGTACAGGGAAAAATCGAAGAGGCGCAAAATGTCTTCTCGGATGTCGCCCCTGATGTGACGAAGGCTTATGGAATAGTTTCAGAACTCATCAACCCTGGTGAAACGGGCAAAGCCAGCCAGTTGCGTGAAGATTTCAAATTGGAATATGAGGCCAGAATCAAGCCGACCGCTGAAGATTTTGCCAATCATGTTTGGGTAAATCTACAGCAACAAGTGACAGATAAATTTTCCGAAATTGCCTCCGAATCCGACGCCATCATGGTTAGTGCCAGCAATGAATTGCACACACTAACCAACAGCATCCCCGATCAGATTACAGAAGCATTGAATGCTACCTTGGTGGAGACCATCAATTCACGCGAAGATTCACTTCGGGAAAAATTTCCCAATCTCACCAAGGAAAAGCAGGCTGCTGTATTAAGCCAACTATCCACCCTTTCTGGTGAACAAGGAGAACTTATTTTCCTATCCTTATTCAAGGAACACATTTCAGAATTGGGCGCAATCAGTGATTCATTGGAAAAAATATCGCAAGCCGAACTGCCCAATGGAGCCACTGCAGAGGGTCAGGTGGGTGATATTCAAACCAGCTTAGCACTATTGACTGCCATTTTGAATATCGCAAAACAGGAATTTGAAACTGAAATACCATCCTCTAACCCAGAAGATGCCGGTGAAAACAACTAATTGAACCGTACTGGAAATTATCATGAACAACTCCGAATCATCCAACAAAGCTTTGGCCGAACAGTACGTTAGTGAAACTGTACTGCGTTTGCAGAAATCATTTAAATTAACCGCTATTGCGGCGGCTGCTATCCTCGTCGTCGAAATCACCTATTTCTCATTTTTAAATAATAAAATTGAGGAAGGTTTAACGGCAATCCCCGAGATCGTGGAGGCGTATCAAGGGGATTTCGATAAGGTTAACGAATTGGCCAAAAAATTGCCTGAAGTGGGCACCTACTCAAATGAACTCTCCAAAATAAGAGCGACACTGGCCATCATCAATGGATCCGAAAATGAAACCAATACAGCTTCGCGCATTGCCAGTAAAATTGTTCAGGAACTGAACACCCAAGAATTGCTGATTACAGAATATTCTTCTGAATTGATGGCCGATAGCCTTGGCAATTTGCCTGAATGGATTCATGTTCAAATTCCGAAGCATAGCGAAGAATTGCAAGAGAAGGTCGATCTCTGGATTAAGCAGTTTTGCATTGCCACAAGTGAAGAGCTTGGTTCTACCTTTGATGCTTTCATCGAAAGCCATGAAGACCAAATTCAAGAATTCAGTGAGGCCACTGATGACAATACAGCTCTGGAAAAACTGGATGAAGAATTGACAGAAGAAATCGCCGTTTTCATGAGCACAACGCCCATTGAAAACTATGGATCCCTTCAGGAGCAATCGGACCGATTCTTGGCTCGTCTACAAGCCGCCAACGCACTGTTGAAGCCGTTGGCCAACGAAAAGACCAAAGATTTAAGTCCCAATGAAAGAGAGTTGCGCCGAGCGATCGGAATTTTTATGAACAAAGTGAATGCGATCAATTTGAAAAAGGACTAACCTCCCC
>WTHG01000257.1 GCA_011523245.1 Verrucomicrobiales bacterium
GCCCAACCATACGATGAAATCAGCCATAGATCGTTTCCTCCAATGCTCGCCGCATCACCTTCAAAGGGGCAGTTTGGCCGGTCCAGATCTCGAGGGCTTTGGCGCCTTGATGAAGCAGCATACCCAGGCCGTTGGCGGTTTTGCAGCCGGATTCGGCAGCAGCGGCAAGCAGCGGGGTTTCGGTGGGGCGATAAACCATATCGTACACGGCGCGGGATTTGCCGAGGGAAAAGGCGGTGGGGTCAAAGGGGAGGGGATCGTCGGGCCGGAGGCCGAGGGAGGTTGCGTTTAGAACTAGATCCACCTCGGCCGTTGGATATTTCACGTGCACTTGCACGGCGGGGAAACGGTCTCGGATCTCGGTGGCAATGGCTTCTGCTTTACTGCAAGTGCGGTTGACGAGAAAGAGTTCCTTCACGCCGGTGGCGGCGATTTTCAGGGCCGCCACGCGACCGGCTCCGCCGGCTCCGAGGAGCAGGATGCTTTCGCCGCGTACTTCCATGCCGAGATCTTCGCGCAGGCTTTGGGTGATGCCATCGGCGTCGGTGTTGAAGCCGTGGCTGCGCACGTTTTCCGGGGCGGTTTCAAATTCATGAATGGCGCGCCAGTCGCCTGAATCAGTTTGGCCCTCGAACAAAATGGTGTTAACCGCGCCCCATTCACGAGCGCTTTCGTCGAGTACATCGACCATGTCCAGCGCAAGCAGCTTGTGCGGCACAGTTAGGTTCAGGCCTACGTAATGCATGGCCTGCGCGCCGGCAATGGCTTCGGCGAGCTGCCCAGGTCGTACTTCGGCGGCGGTGTAGCGCCAGTCCAGGCCGAGCGCGGCGATGCCGGCGTTTTGCATGGCGGGCGAGGCGGAGTGGTGCACGGGAAATCCGTACACGGCACACAGGCGTGTGCGGGCGGAAACGGTCTGGGCGTGGTTGGCCACGGGCGGAATGTAACGGGGCACTGCGCGGGGGTCGAGAGTCGAGTGACTTGACGCCCGCGCGTCCCTTTCCCAAGATGCGGCACCGATTGACCATGAGTAAATCTGTTTTTCCCCCTACCTCCGAGGCTGTGGCTGGCGCGCATGTATCTTCCCTCGATCAATACCGCGAGCTGTATGACCGTTCGATCAACGATCCCGAGGGGTTTTGGGGCGAGCACGCCCAGCGGCTTCATTGGTTTGAGCCTTGGCACACCGTACGCGAGTGGGATTATCACAAGGCGGAGATCGGCTGGTTTCTTGGTGGTAAATTAAACGCCTGCTACAACTGCGTGGATCGGCATGTGGAAGACGGGCACGGCGACGATAAAGCGTTGATCTGGGAGGGAAACGACCCGAAGGAGAGCCGTACATACACCTATCGCGAACTGCAGGCCGAAGTGCAGCGAGCGGCCAACGCCCTCAAGGCGCTAGGCGTAGGCAAGGGGGATCGGGTGTGCATTTACATGCAGATGATCCCGGAGCTCTCAATCGCCATGCTGGCCTGTGCGCGGATTGGCGCGGTGCATTCAATCGTCTTTGGGGCGTTCAGTGCGGATAGTTTGGTGACGCGTATCAACGATTCTGAGTGCAAAGTCATCATCACGCAGGACACCGGCGTGCGCGGCACGAAGCTGGATATCCCGATGAAAGCCAATGCCGATCTGGCCGTGGAGAACACGCCATCGGTTGAGAAAATATTGGTCGTCAAACGGACTGGCTCCGAGGTGGCCATGAGTGAGGGGCGCGATGTGTGGTGGCATGAGGCGTGTGAGGCGGCAGACGTAGAATGCCCCGCGGAGCCGATGGATGCCGAGGATCCGTTATTCATTTTGTATACCTCCGGCAGTACTGGTAAGCCCAAGGGCGTGCTGCACACCACCGGCGGATATCTCACCTACGCGGCTGCCACGCATCATTACATTTTTGATCATCAACCCGGTGATGTCTACTGGTGTACGGCTGATATCGGCTGGATCACCGGACACTCGTACATCGTGTACGGTCCGATGGCCAATCGTGCCATTACCATGATGTATGAGGGCGTGCCGAATTATCCGGACTTCGGTCGCTTTTGGCAGATTGTGGCCAAGCATAAGGTGAACATTTTTTATACCGCACCGACCGCCCTGCGGGCCTTGATGAAGGAGGGCGACGATTGGCCCGCGCAACATGACCTCTCCAGCCTGAGATTGTTGGGCACGGTGGGTGAACCGATCAAGTCGCCTGAATGGACGTGGTACCACGAGGTCATCGGCAAGGAGAAATGTCCAATCGTCGACACCTGGTGGCAGACGGAGACCGGCGGAATTTTGATATCACCTTTGCCCGGAGCCACCCCTACTAAGCCAGGCAGTGCCACACTACCGTTCTTTGGGGTGAAACCGGCCTTAGTGGACGACGAGGGTAATGTGATCGAAGGCAACGAGGTTTCCGGTAATCTTTGCATGCTCGAGCCGTGGCCGGGCCAAATGCGCACGGTGTACGGCGATCAGCAGCGCTTCTTTGATACCTATTTCGCTCGATTCCCGGGTAAATATTTCAGTGGTGACGGTTGTCGCCGTGATGCTGATGGTTATTACTGGATCACCGGCCGCGTGGACGACGTCATCATCGTGAGTGGTCATAATCTCGGCACAGCCGAGATCGAAGGCGCCATCGGCGGGCATCCGTCTGTGGCTGAGGCGGCCGTGGTGGGGTACCCGCACGATATCAAGGGTAACGCCATTTACGCCTATGTGACCCTCAAAACCGGCGAGGAAGTGACCGGCACCACCCAGGCAGAAATCGTGAAACAAGTCCGTGCCGACATTGGCCCTCACGCGTCGCCCGACAAAATCCAGTTCACCTCGGGCCTACCCAAGACCCGCAGCGGCAAAATCATGCGCCGCATTCTCCGCAAAATCGCCGAAGGCGACACCGAAAATCTCGGCGACATCAGTACCTTGGCTGATCCTGGCGTGGTGGAATCCTTGGTGGGCGGGCGCGTGGAATAGCCGTGAACGTCTAAATCTTGCACCGACTACAATGCGGCTCTAGCTTGACGTCAATGAGTTGGCTGCCGTTCGAATTTTCTCTGGCGTTGCGTTATCTGCGACCCAAGCGAACAGCGGTGTCGTTCATCACACTCATCTCGGTGGTGGGCGTGATGCTTGGGGTGGCGGTGCTCATCATTGTCACTTCCGTCTTCTCGGGTTTTCATCTGCAGCTCAAAAAAACCTTCTTTCAATTCTCGGCGGATGTCCAGGTACGGCAGGTGGTAGACGATGGTTTCGGCGGCATGGCCGGCGTGCCGATTGCGGATTATGATGATCTAGCCAAACAGATGGAGTCAGTCGAAGGCGTCACCGGAGCCATGCCGATTGTAGTCGGGAAGGTGATGCTTGAAACCCAACGGGAAGGCATGGAGCCAGCCTTTGATGCGCCGAAATTGATTGGGGTGGATGAGGAAGGCATGAGCAAGGTCAGTCAGGTGCCGCAGTCGACGGTACTGGGCGAGTTCGATTTATCGGGCAATGGCTTGGTGGTGGGCTGGAATTTTGGCAGGCCTGATGGCGCGTTCCGGCTGAACGTTGGCGACACCGTGCTGATTTATTCGCCGCAAAGCCTTAAGGAAATGAAGGACGCCAAGGAGGAAGGCGAAACGCTTGGGATTTTGCCCGAAGAATACACCGTGAAAGGCATATTCGATGCGGGACAGGGTGAGCTGAATGATTTTATTTTTTGCGATATCTGGAACGCGCAGGATCTCTACCACATGGAGGATGACGTCGCGCACATGATTTGGGCGGAGACCGATCAGCCGCTCAACCTCAAGCCGATCAAGGCCGGATTGCAGCAAAAACTCGGTGCCGGTTTTCACATCGGCACATGGGAAGACCTGAACCCCGTGCTGTTGGCACAGGTGGAAGTGGAGAAAATGGTGACGCAATTTCTGATGTTCTTCATCGTGATT
>WTHG01000434.1 GCA_011523245.1 Verrucomicrobiales bacterium
CTGTCGGCGTAGCGCGAGTAGTCCAGCCACGGCACGGCCATGTGCTCGCCATACCGCGGCGAAGCCAGCAGGCGGTCGACCGCCTTTTCGTAGGCATTCGGGGATTGATCCTTGAGAAACGCCTCTACCTCCTTCGGGGTCGGCGGCAGCCCGGTGAGATCCAGCGACAACCGGCAAAGCAAACGCTCGCGATTCGCTTCGGGGGCCGGTTGCAATCCTTCCCGTTCCAAACGCGCGAGAATGAATCGGTCGATCGGAGTGCGAGTCCAATCGGCCTGTTTCACCTGGGGCGGTTCCGGCCGCTGTGGTTGAGCGAAGGCCCAATGGCCGGCATACGGCGCGCCGGCCGCTATCCAGCGTTTCAACACAGCCTTTTGCGCTGCGCTCAAAGGCTTTTTCATGGAAGGCGGCGGCATCATCTCATCCGGATCCTCAGATAGAATCCGATGCATCAACTCGCTGTCCGCCAGTTTGCCTGGCGCCAGAATCTCCAAAGCCGCCTCACGTTCATCAAGCCGCAGCTTGGCCTTGCGTGTGTTGGCGTCCGGACCGTGACAGGTGAAACAATGCGTCGCGAGAATCGGCCGCACCTCGCGATTAAAGTCCGGCGCGTCCTCGGCCATGCTTTCGATTGCCAGAAGCAGCAAGGCGCTTATCCCGATGAATGGCCTCATCCAATAATTTCCTTCATCACTTTGCCGCCCACATCGGTCAGGCGGAAGTCGCGGCCGTTGTGGCGGTAGGTGAGTTTCTCGTGGTCCATGCCCAGCAGGTGGAGGATGGTGGCGTGGAGGTCGTTGACGTGGCACTTGTCGACGGCGGCTTTATGGCCGATCTCGTCGGTCTCCCCGTAGCTTACGCCGCCTTTCACGCCGCCGCCAGCCATCCAGTAGGTGAGCGCGTGCGGGTTGTGATCGCGACCGGGTTTCTTGGATTTCTGCGCCACCGGCAGGCGGCCGAATTCGCCGCCCCAAACGACAAGTGTTTCGTCCAACAATCCGCGCTGCGATAAATCCTGAAGGAGCGCGGCGATCGGCTTGTCGGTTTCGCCGGCGAACTGCGAATGGTTGCCGGCGATGTCGTTGTGGCCGTCCCAGCTTCGCTGGTTTTCCATGCCGCCGCTGTAAATCTGAATAAACCGCACGCCGCGTTCCACCATACGGCGGGCCGTGAGGCATTGGGCGGCAACGTGTTTGCATTTGTCGTCGTCCAGCCCGTACATCGCGCGAATGTGCTCCGGTTCCTTATCCACCGCCAACGCCTCGGGCGCGGCGCTTTGCATGCGGTAGGCCAGCTCAAAGCTCTCGATGCGCGCGGCCAACGATTCCTCAAACGGGTTGGCCTCAAAGTGCTGTTGGTTGAGCGTCTTCAACAAGTCGAGCTGCCGGCGCTGTTGATCAGCATTCATGCCGGCAGGCCGCTTGAGGTTGTCGATCGGATCGCCCGTGGGCCGAAAGTGCGTGCCTTGATAAACGCTCGGCAAAAAGCCCGCGCCCCAGTTGGCCGCATGCCCCTTGGGCAGGCCGCGCCCCTTTGGATCGCTCATCACCACAAACGCCGGCAGACTGTCGCTCTCGCTGCCCAGCCCGTAGGTCACCCACGAGCCGACGCACGGATAGCCCATGCGCGGCAGGCCGCAGTTCATTGCGAAGAGCGCCGGCGAATGGTTGTTGCTCTCCGTGTGCACCGAGTGAATGAATGCCATCTTGTCCACGTGCTGGGAGAGGTTTGGGAAAATGGAAGAGACATGCTTGCCACTTTGACCGTGCGGTTTGAATTCAAACGGGCTTTTCATCAGCCCACCCACCGCGTTGGCAAAGAAACCGGTGAAGCGATCAAACCCCTCCAGCGCCTGCCCATCACGTTTCTCCAGCTCCGGCTTGTAATCCCAAGTATCCACATGGCTCGGCCCGCCATTGATGAAGAGCCAAATCACCGATTTGGCCTTGGTCTTAAAATGCGGCTGCTTCGCCGCCAGCGGATTCTTCGCCGCCCCATAACCTTCCTGTTGCAGCAGGCTGGCCAAGCCAAGCGAGCCAATGCCCATGCCCGCGCGCTGGAGCATTTGTCGGCGGTTGAGTTGATTCAGAGTGTTCATTGCACGTAAATAAATTCATTGAGCCCGAACAGCACCTGCGCGAAGTCGGCGAGGGCGAGTTGGGGGCCGTTGTTGGGATAGGATTGTGTCTGCGCCTCAATGAAGGCGCTGATGGATTTTTGTTCCTTGGCGGTGGGCGCACGGCCAAGGACAGTTTGGTAACCGAGCGTTACGGCAGCGGCGGTGTCGGGCGACTGTTCAAGTTGCTTGGCGAGGGCCACGGCGGCTTCGCGGACCTGACCGTTGTTCATAAAGTGCAGGGCCTGCGGCGCGATGATGGTGGCCGGGCGACTGCCCTGGCTGACCAACGGCTCGGGCGAATCGAAGAGCTGCATGCTGGGGATGAGCTTGCTGCGCTTGATCATGAAATAAATGCTGCGTCGCTTCATGCGTTCATCGAGGGTGCCGGCACCGAACATCCGTTCATCGAGCAGGCCGCTGACCTTCAGGATGCTGTCGCGAATCACTTCCGCTTCCAATCGCGCGGGGGTGCGCCGCCAGTGAAGTTTGTTTTGCGGATCAGCCTTCAGCTTGGCGGCATCGTGTGCGGCACTTTGGCGATATGTGGCACTCATCACGATCTGCTTGTGCAGGGGCTTGAGCCGCCAGCCGTTTTGGATGAGTTCACTGGCCAACCAGTCGAGCAACTGCGGGTGGGTCGGTAGCTCGCCCTGCAGACCGAAGTCGTTAGGCGTGTTCACAATGCCGCGGCCGAGGTGATGCTGCCAGAGGCGGTTGACGATCACCCGCGCAAGCAGATGTCCGGCGCCATGCTCGGTGTCGGTGATCCAGTTGGCCAATGACCGGCGCCGGTAACTGGTGCGCCAACCGTCGGGCGCGGCGACCTGCCATGATTTCTCCGTCTTACCACCGCGCATCAGCACCTGCAGAAATCCCTGCGTGGCCTCACCGTCCTTCTGGTTCGCGTCACCGCGTTTCAGGAAATAGGTCTGCTTATAAAAGTGCGGAAACCCGCGGCCATCGGCATGGTGCTTGGTGGGTTTGAAGCCTTCGCTGGTGACCTGCACCTTTTCCATCTTGGGCGTGGGCTTCTTGGCAAGGTGCTGCTGCACGGCGTTGTTTAGCTTGGTCCATTCAGCATCCCGCGCGCGGTAAATTTTCAGCAGATCCGCGCGCTGCTGGGCGTTCAGCTTCTCCACGGCACCAGCCTGTTTCACCGCGGCCAACAGCGTGGCCAAGGATGCCGCGCTGGCATCGCCCTTGATAGCCACCGGCTTGGGCGCCGCCGTCACCGCCAAACGTGGTCGGCCGATGGTATGGCTGGTGTTCACAAAGAAATCCATCTCCACCGTCAGGATCGTGCCGCCTTCGAAACCGACCGGCGCAGCGAATTCGAAGACAGCTGCCTGTTCCTTGCCGATGCCGCCGAAATCTACCGCCCAACCGCTCTTGCGCTTGTCGCCGTCAATCGAGCTGGCCACGGACAGGCCGCCGGTGTTTTGCTGGTGTGTCGCCTTCGGATTCACAAGCTTCACCGCCAGGCGTTGGCCGCCCTTTTTCGGCGTGGCAAATACACGGATATCACTCAGTGCAAAATTGCCGTTGCCCGCCCGGCCGGGGCCATTACGTTTCATGGTCTTATCAGTCAGTGCCTCGATACGGATGGCGTTCAGGCCGGTGGCGGCCAGTTCAGCGGTGAGCACCCAGCGATCGTTGGCGGGGTTTTTGCCACCGACAATGAACGAGCCGTCGGCTTGCTTGGCGAATGTCGCGCCATCGAGCGACTTGGGCTGCAGGTGATCGAGGATCATCCAATCCTGCTTTTGCAGTGCGGTCTTCGGCGGGTTCTTAGCCCACACCGCAAACC
>WTHG01000390.1 GCA_011523245.1 Verrucomicrobiales bacterium
CTGCCCCACACACACCGCCAGCAACTGAGAACGATTCTGCCCCGCCCGCACCACCAATGGCTCCGGAGGCCGCCGTGGCGGAGGAAACACCCGAGATCATTCCCGCCGCCCCTGCCTTGGAACAAGCACCAGTCGCCGAAGCCGTCCCAGAAACTTTACCCGCAAGAGAAGTCGCCCCTGCCGCAGAAGCGGCTCCCGAGATTGCCATTGCCGAACCTGAGCAAGCGCCTGCCGAGGAGGCCCCAGCCGCTGAGGGCGGCGGCAATGAGGCTGAAGGCAAAGATGGCATCATCCTTTCCGCCGAGGATATTGCCCTCAAGAAAATCCCACTCAAAGACCGGCCCAAAGACGAAACAGCCGGCGGAGTGCAATTAGCCGAAGACGAAGATATCAGCCTACGTTACCCAGCCGGTTATCTCAGTATCTCCGATGAAAATTCTGAATGCTGGAATGGACTGGAACCGGATATGTCCATTGAGGATGAGGACTTGCGCCTGTTCGATCTCATACTACAGGACGCCGTAAATGAAGACGTAGCTGACCTCCACATCAAGGAAGATGAGTACATCCACTTCCGCATGAGCCGAGGCTTGCGCGACCGTGACTTCCCAAAACCAACCAAAAAATGGATTGAACGGGTTATCTTCAGCATGTGCCCCGAGCACTTTGTGGAGGATTTCAAAAAGGATCGGGAGGTCGACTTCTCGTACTTCAACCCCAAGTTCGGCCGGTTCCGGGTTAACGTCTTCTCCCAAACCGGCAAATGGGCGATGGCCATGCGGTACATCAAAAACGATTTACCGCCCATTGAGAAACTGGGCATCAACCCCATCTGCCTCAAGCTCGCCGAAGCCAAGCGTGGCCTCACCCTGCTGGCAGGCATTACCGGTTCCGGTAAATCCACCACCATGGCCGCCATGGTGATGCACTTGAACAAGAATTTTCGCCGCAACATCCTGACCATTGAGGACCCGGTGGAAATGATGTTTGCGGACGAACAATGCGTCATTGAGCAACGCGAAGTGGGCCTCGATACCATGAGCTTCAACCGCGCCCTGAAGAGTGCCCTTCGTGAGGATCCCGACCTCGTGTTGGTGGGTGAGATGCGGGATGCTATCTCCATCGGCGCAGCCATGCGCGCGGCCGATACCGGCGCCATGGTGCTTTCCACCGTTCACACTCGAACGGCAGCCTCGGTCCCCGGCCGACTGCTCGACTTCTTCCCGGAAGAAGAACGTGAGATGCAACGCAAGAAATACAGTGAGGTCATCGTGGGCGCCATCGCCCAGCGCATGTGCCCTACCCTTGACGGCGGCATGGTGCCCGCGCAGGAAATCATGATCGGTACGCCGCTCGTGAAGCAGAAGATTTTCGACGGCGAACTCAATAAACTGCCCGCCTGCATTGAGGTCTCCGAGGACGATGGCATGATTAGCTTCAACCGTTACATGTATAACCTCGTACAAGAAGGCCGCATCTCCAAAAAGGTGGCCTATGAAAACTGCACTAGCGCTCAGCAACTGGAGATGTGGTTCCAAGGCATCGAGATCAGCGCCGGCATCGTTTAGGTTTCAATTTCAATTCAATAACGTAATGCCGGTGAACAACTCACCGGCATTTTACTTGACCACTTCAGGTCACAGGCGTTTGATCCCTCGCAAGGAGGACGCTTCTTTTCTGGAAGCAATGGGAGGTGGAATATGACGACATACCTCAAGAAACAAGAGGTGGAGTTCAAGGATCCCAGCACTGGCGAGGTTTTATCCGTACTCGAGGAACTCGAGACGCCGGGAACGGAGTATCTGAACATAACCCTGAAAGACGACGAAGGATGGAAATTGGACGTCTATGAGAATGGCTTCGTGGAGTTCTATGAACTCAACTACGACAAACGCGTGGTTGGCAGGAACGTAACCCACGAGCGAGTCATTCAAATGTGGCGGATGATGCAGGAGGGCAAACGCGATGAGTTGAAAAAGCTCCTCAAGAAAAAGCCCGACCCTGATCAAGCCTAAGGCGCCATTCAGTTAACTCAACGCCCGTAGCGATTGCCCGAGCATATCGGCCGTCCGCTGCGTGGCGCCTTTGTTTGCCTCCACCACACTCTGAGCGGCATTCCCTAACGCTTCCCGCTCTGTCGGATTTTCCAGCAAAAACTCCACTGTTTTTGCTAAATCTGCTTCATCCTGAACCTGCCTAGCCGCCTTGGCTTGGAGCAGTTCGCGCACCACCGCCCGGAAGTTCTGCATAAACGGCCCGAACACCAACGGGCGGCCCAAGGCGGCCGGCTCGATCGGATTCTGCCCGCCCTGCGCCGTGAGACTTTTCCCCACAAACACCACCGCCGCCGTTTCATAAAACGCCGTCAACTCGCCGGTGCTATCGACCAACAACACATCCGGCTGGGCCGGCGCGGCGTCCAGCTCTGTCCGCTGGGCCACCTTCCAGCCGGCCGCTTGCAATTGCTCCCTTACCGCGGCGCCCCGTTCAAAATGGCGGGGTACAATCACCAAAAACAAATCCGGCGCCACCGTGCGCCATCGCGGCAACAAATCCGCCAACAACAGTTCTTCTCCCTCGAAGGTACTGCCAGCCACCAACACCGGTGCTGTTGCCGGCACATCCAGCCGGTTCAATATCCCACGCGCATCGCAGGTCGATGAATTTCCGTCCAAGGCGCCATCAAACTTCAGGTTCCCCGTCACACTGATGACCTCCGGCCGCGTGCCCAATGCTTTCAGCCGGCTCGCATCAGCCTCGTGATGTACTCCTGCGGCGCACAAGGACTGAAACAACGGACGGAAGAGAAAACCAAACCGCTGGTATCCGCAGAAAGACCGCTCTGAAAGCCGCGCGTTCACCAGTGTCATTGGCACGGAGCGCGCCGCGGCTTCCCAAAATAGATTCGGCCAAATCTCTGCCTCCACCAGTACCACTGCAGCGGGGTTCAATGCGTTAAAGGCCCGCTTCACGAACGGCAGCCAATCAACCGGGTAATACACCGCGCGCACTTCCGCAGGTAACCTTCGCTGCAATACGCCCATACCCGTGGTCGTGGTGGTGGAAACCACGTACACCGAGTTCGAATCGGCAGCCTGCAAGCGCTCCACCAGTTGCACAGCCAGATTGGCTTCGCCGACCGATACCGCATGCAGCCAGATCACCCGCTGGTTTTTCAATTGCTCCGTGAGCTCACCATAGGCCCCAAACCGCTGCGCGAAGCCCTGCCGCCAACTCCCGCGCCGCACGAGTTTCCAGAAGTAAAACGGTGCCGCCAGTAGAAATAGAACGGGAAATAAAATGTTGTACAGCAGCCGCATGCGCCGGGCTTTTCTGCCACAAACCCTGAAGCCGGTCCAGATTTGCCGCCGTATTAACTCCGGAAATAAATCAGGGTCACGATAATAAAGGTCGGGATCAGGATGGCCACGCTCCAGGCCATGTAGCCGAAGAAACTTGGCATCTTCACCCCATTCTCCTCAGCAATGGCTTTCACCATGAAGTTGGGCGCATTGCCAATGTAGGTATTGGCCCCCATGAACACGGCACCACAGCTGATCGCCAAAAGCGTTTGCCCCAACGGCCCCATCAACGAAGTGGGATCGCCACCGGCGGTGTTGAAGAACACCACGTAGGTCGGGGCATTATCCAGGAAACTGGACAGGATGCCGGTGAGCCAGAAATACATCATGTTCACCGGATCATTCGTGCTGCTTTGCACCGCCAACACCACGCTGGACAAACCGCCATTGACCCCAGCCTGAAGAATTTTTAGCGCCGGAATCATGCAGATGAAAATCGCAATGAAGAGCTTGGCCACCTCGAGAATAGGCTCCCAAGTGAAGCCGTTGGCCGCGCGCACATTGGTTTCCTCTTCACCCTCCGCCGCCACCTCATGGCCGTGATCATCCTTCACCGTCTTATAC
>WTHG01000358.1 GCA_011523245.1 Verrucomicrobiales bacterium
CCTTCTGTGCGAGCCACACACAGGAAATGCCAGAGGGCAACTTCCAAATCCTGTGTGTTGGTCGTGGTATGCCAATCGAAGCGTTTGCGAGCTTCTTCGTAATGACCCAGCAACGCGAATCCTACACAGATCTGCCAGTGCTCGGCTTCCTTATCCGGTTTTAATTGCAGAAAAGCCTGCCAGTCCTGCACCGCAGCATTTACGTTACCGAGCTTGAATTGGTTGCAGCCGCGCATTTGATAGACATCAGCAAAGGCCGGGCGATACCCCAGAGCCTTGCTGAAATCCTCCACCGCCCGCGAATTGTTGCCAATGAGGTCAAACAACTGACCGCGTTTCACATAGGCAAACGGATTGGTGGGATCCAACGGAACGGCGCGATCCAGCAGCTGAATCATGGTGTCGGTTTTGCCGGCGTCCAACGCCTCAATGGCCTGCAGAAAAAGTTCTTCCTGCTCTACCTTGGGGAACGGCACGGGTGGTGGCTCCTGTTGAGCCTCGGCAAACACCGCGCTGAGCCCAGCCCACGCCATGCCCACCTTTAGTGAGTCTTTAAATAAACCTCCTCGCACAGTTGCGCACGCTAAGGAACACCGCACGCTTCCGCAACGGGAACCTATTCACAGCCCCGAGCTATTCCGGGTATTTTTTCGAAGCCGGCTTCGCCACCTTAATCTTATTCAGCACGGCATGCACGCGGGCGACGTCTCCCATGTAGCCGTGGTTATCGGCCACGGCGGCAGCGAGGCCGATGTATTGGTCGCGAAGCTTCATTTCTTTCTTCGCTTCATACCACAGGCCAAGGTAAAGGTGTGCGTAAAACAGCTGTTGCTCCAGCCGGGCGCCCTGCACACCATTGGCTTTGGCCTTGGCCAACACTTTCTCCGGAGTGCTTTTGCCTCCAAATAATGCATGCACCTCCATCATCGGGATACGTCCATCGCCGACGATGGGAATCAGTTTTTTCTTGGCCTCTTCAATACCTTTGGCACGCGCGAGGCACAGAAAGTGCCACACGGCGTTTTCCACATCATTGCTGTTCACTGTTTGGTGCCGTTCAAACTGCTCGTAACCCTTTTTGAATTCGTCCGCGTAATAATAGCTAATGCCGCGTTGCCAGTGATGCGGATCCTGCCGCGGCACAGCTTTGAGAAAGGCATCAAAATCCGCGATCGATTCCTTGATTTTGGCCGCCTTGAAATACGCCTCTCCGCGTTCCTGATGCAGATCCGTCTCCACCGCTGCCGGCGGCTTGAGTGCCAGTGCCTTGGTGTAAGCTGCTATGGCTTTATCGTATTCACGGATGGCGTTATGTAGTTGGCCCTTAAAAAAATGCAGACGGGGATTCTTCGGCTCGGCTGTCACCGCGCGATCGGCAAAGGCAACCGCCTCTTTAACCTTGCCGGCACGATACGCCTCGGCCGCCTTGTCCACCCAGACAAACGGGCTGGCCTCCTTATCCTCGGCCTGCAGCCAATTTAGATTGAGTAGGTTGATCGCCATCAGGAATAGAACGGAAAACCGCGCGTGCTTCATGAGGCCAGCCTACGCTCCCGCCTTCAAAGCGCAACGGCAAACATGGCGTGACAATCCGGCTGCTTCAGCTTACCCCTTCGCACCCCATGTTTGCTGCGCTGCTCTGTACCGTGTTGTTTTCCGCCTCGGCCGTTTCGGCTAGGAAAACCACCGAGCATCTCGGCGGCACGGAAGCCAACTTTGTCCGGCTCATTTTTGCCCCCACCCTCATGCTGCTGGTGGCGCTCTCCTTTGGTCCCGCGCTGATGGGATATTGGCATCCGAAAGTATTTGGCCTGTTCCTGCTCAGCGGTGCAATTGGGTTTGGCCTGGGCGACATTGCTCTCTTTCGCGCCTTTCCCCTGCTCGGCTCGCGGCTGACGACCTTGATCGTTCATTGTGTGTCCGTTCCCGTCGCCGCCACCGTGGAATATTTTTGGCTCGGCACGATCATGACTCCGCAACAAATCCTCTGTGCGGTCGTTATCCTTGCCGGGGTCGCCGTCGCCCTGGCCCCTCAAGAAAATCCAAACCTCGAACGCAACGATCTGCTGAAGGGTATCGGCTGGGGGTTGATCGCCGCATTCGGGCAGGGATTCGGTGCCGGCGTCTTGAGCCGCGTGATCACCGAGAATGTCGCCCCCGGCACCGGCGTGGAACTCAACGGTTTCCATGCCGGGATCACTGTGGCCATTCAGCGTATGGTGGGCGGCATGCTCTTTTCCGGCATTTTCCTGCTGGCTGTCCGGGCATGGCTCAAACATAAACCTTCCTCACCTCTGGCCGGCATGACGCGCCTCAACGGCACCAACGAATGGCGCTCCGGTGCCCCATGGCTGTTGGCCACCGGTCTGGCCGGCCCCGCCCTAGGTGTCACCTGTTATCAATGGGCCCTGCTCGACAACGCGACCGGCGTTGTGCTGCCCATCATCGCCACCACCCCGCTGGTGGTTATTCCGATGTCCATCGCGTTGAACGAGGAAAAACCGAGCGCCCGCTCCCTTCTTGGCGGCGTCGTCGCCGTCGCCGGCGTGGTGGGTATGGTTTTAATGACGCGCGGGCAATAGGCCATTTCCATTGACACCCAAGGCTCGTCCTGTTTGAATCGCCCTTCTTATGACCCATAAGACGAAACACAAGTCCGTTCGTCGACGTAGCCGTTAAGGCTGCGTTGGGTTTTCTTTTGCTTTCCTGACGCCACCCTTCCCGAGATGAAGTCTTTTCATTCCATTGATGGTTCCATTGTTGCCCCGCAGGGTTTCCTGACGGCTGGGCTGTTTTGTGACGTGAAACGACTCGGCACCGGCAAGGGCAGCAACAAGGGCCAAAAACGGGATCTCGCCGTGATTGTCTCCGAAGTGCCGGCGACGGCGGCGGGGATGTTTACAACCAACCAGATTTGCGCCGCGCCGGTAAAGGTGTGTGTGGAACATATCGCTGACGGCAAAGCTCAGGCGGTGGTGATCAATTCCGGCAACGCCAATGCCTGCACCGGCCCGCGCGGTTTGAAGGATGCGCGGGAAATGGCGGCGTTGCTGGCCGAGGAACTGCTCCTGCAACCAGAGGATGTGCTCGTCGGCAGCACGGGCCGGATTGGGCTGGAGTTGCCGATGCCGAATATTCGCGCCGGCATCCGGCAGATCGTCAAGGAACTGGATGACTCCCCCACCGCCGCGCATCACGCCGCGGAGGCGATCATGACCAGCGACACGCAGCCCAAGGAAATCGCGGTTGAATTCAAACTCGGCGGAAAAACCGTACGACTCGGCGGCATTGCCAAGGGTGCGGGCATGATACAGCCCGGCATGAGCCCCACCGGCGCGCGGCCGGCCAGCATGCCCCTGCATGCCACAATGCTCGCATACCTGACCACCGACGCGAAGATCCCCGCCGGCGCCCTGCGCAAATGCCTGCGAGAGGCGGTCGCCACGAGTTTCAACTGCATCACCGTCGATGGCGACATGAGCACCAACGACACCGTGCTCCTCCTCGCCAACGGCCTCGCCGGCAACGCCAAGCTCAGCGCGAAAGATCTGAAGACGTTCCAAGCCGCGCTCAATCAGGTTTGCCTTGCGCTGGCCAAGATGATGGTACGCGATGGCGAAGGCGTTTCGCGGCTGGTCACCGTGCGCGTGCGCGGCGCCAAGACCCAAAAGGACGCCGATGCCGCAGCACGCGCCGTGGGCAACAGTGCCCTCGTGAAAACGAGCTGGAATGGCGGCGACCCCAATTGGGGCCGGATCATCGATGCGCTCGGCTACTCGCCCGCCAAAGTTGTGGAGGAAAAAGTCGACATCGCCTACAGCGCGCCCGGCGCAAAGAAGCTCACGCACTCCCTGAAAAAAGGCCGGCCCACGCGGACGTCTTTCGAGACCCTCTGCGCCGCCGTGG
>WTHG01000375.1 GCA_011523245.1 Verrucomicrobiales bacterium
GCTGTGAGAACGCGGGCATGAACTTGCGTTTCAAATCCATCAGCCCGCAGTTGCTTGAACAGGGTACTCAACTCACCTGGACCACCGGCTTCGCCAATCAACTCAATCAACGGGCTGTCTCCATTGGCGGGCAGCTTGCGTTGTTGCACTAGTTGACCAATCAACTGGCTGGCCCGAGCCGGTTCCAGTGAGCGTAGCGCGAACGCAGCCTGAACCGGTTTACCTTTAAAATTCAGCGCGCCGTTTTGCATGCCGCGGACAAAGGGCTCGGCGAGATCGTTCATCGTCAACCACAGGCCGTAATCGAGAAACTTATCCATCGGCTGATCCAGTGCCTGCAGGGCAAACTGCGCGTTTTGATGGGCGGTGGTGGATTCCTTCATCTCGGCATACACGCGCATGGCCTCGAGCCGCACGCGCGGATGCTTGTCGCGAATGCCGGCAGCGGCGTGCAATTGCGTGGTGGTCAGTCGATCATGCCAGTGAGCCAACACGCGCATGGCCGCAGCGCGCACGCGGGCGTCGTTGGCCTCCAGCGTGAGCATTAACAGCGAGGCGTTGACCACATCCACCGCCTCATGCAGCCACAAGGCCTCCATCTGGGCGGTTTCGTTTTCGCCATGGCGCGCGAGCCATTGTTTGAGATCCGGTAGGATGCCCTGCCCGCGTTCGTGCAGAACACGCCGCGACTGGGCCTGATCGTAGGCATCCTGAGTCAACAGGAGGTCCATCAGGGCCGCGTTATTTTTCTCCGTCAAATCGCGCGCCTTTTTCTTGGGCTGCCCTTTAAAGGTCACGCGCCAGATACGCCCATGCACTTTGTCTCGGCGCGGATCACGGAAATCGACTTCGCCGTGTTGAATGATGGGGTTCGACCAATCGGCAATGTAGAGCGCGCCGTCCGGCCCTTGCTTCACATCAATCGGCCGGAAGCTCGCGCTGCTGCTACGAATGAAATCTCCCAGATGCTCGGCGGCATAGCCGGCGCCGTTTTCGGAAAGATTAAAGCGGACAATCCGGTGGGCACGAAAATCACAGGTGATGGCCTGCCCCTGATATTCCTTAGGGAATTGTGGGCCATCGATGATTTCCAGTCCGGCGAATTTCGGAAAATTCCCCGGGCTCGCGCTCTCCATAATGCGGCGGCCGCCGGCATAGGTGAAATACATCGCCCCGGGAATGGCGTAGCTGATGCCCTGAAATCCGGCGCCATCGGTGACGAAGGACTGGCCGTGGCGGTTGAAGTGGTGTCCCCACGGATTGCACCAACCGCGGTACTGGATGCCGGCCTCCTGCGTATCTGGCCGAAGCCACATGATGCCACCGCTTTTCAGCCGCACGACACCGTGTGGCGTTTCCAGATGGCTGCGAATGTAAATGGACTGATTGAAATACAGCCGCCCATCATGCCCCCAGCGCAGGGTGTGCAGGGTGTGATGAGTATCTTCAGTGCCAAAGCCGGACAGCACGATGCGTTTTTCATCAGCCTTGCCGTCGCCATTGGTGTCCTTGAAATGCAGTAGCTCGGTGCTTTGGCCGACATAACACCCACCATCGCCCGGTTCAATGGCGGTGGGTATAAACAGGCCTTCGGCAAAAATCTCGGTCTTGTCCGCACGACCATCGCCGGTAGTGTCCTGCAACACCACGATCTTATCATTGGCAACTTGGCCGGGCTTCACCTGCGGATACACCTCCGAGGTCGCCACCCAAAGGCGGCCCTGTGGATCGAAGTTCATCTGGATCGGCTTGGCGAGCGAGGGGTTCTCGGCAAACAGGGAAATCTCCACGCCTTCAGCGGTATCGAATTTCGGTAGTGGTTGAGGGTTGCGGATGGGTTTCTCCGGCAAAGATGCTTTGGGTGCGGGCTTGGGTTTAAGATCCCGGCGCGCGGCAATTTCCTTTTCCTGCGCGGTCACCAACGGATCAAAGCGCGGGATCTCTACGGCATTGTTGCCCTGCTCATGTTTCCGGAAGCCGAATATGTAGGCCATGTTTTGCGGCCGCGAGCGATCAAAGAAGAGCTGGTTTTTCCGCGCCATGACCGTGCGCAATTGGGCGGCCGCCGGCGATTTCAATTGAGGATGCGCCGGTACGCCGAGTTGCCCGCAGATTTCCGCCGCCACGCGCGCGTAGCCGCTGCCTACGGGGTGGATGCCATTTTCGGTCAGGGGCGGCTTGGCATTCACCAGCGAGTCGGCATCAAACAAGGATACGAAGAGATCCCCTTCCGCCGCCGCCATCTTTTGAAGTTCCTTGGTATAGGCAGCGAGCTGCCGGTTGTGCACGGCGGGATCCGGCAGGCCGCCGCCCAAATACTCATGCCGCAGGGGTGACAACACCACAAAACGAACCGAACCACCGGCTGCTTTCCGAACCGCAGCCTTGAGCGCGCGCATGTTTTGACCAAATTGTTCCGGCTGGTTTTCAAACGAACTGGCCATGCCATAACCCAGGAAAACCACGGTAGGTTTCACTAGCGTGATTTGTTTCTGCAACTGTTTCCAGCCTTCATCAGCGGGCTCGCGACCGGCCTGTTGCAGGCTAAGCCCGGCGCGTGACACGCCACGTGGGGTATCGCCGCTCCAACCCAAATTCCGGAAGGTAATATTGCGATTAGGCCAAGCGGTGGTGAGGCGTAGTTCCAGATGATTGTGGACCTGCATACGCTCGATAAAGGTGTCGCCCAGAAACACGACTCGATCGCCGTCCTTGAGTTGGAACGCCCGTTCACGGGCTGTGCCCGTGATGCCGGTGAGGAGAATGAGAAGAGTCAATAATGCGCGCATGAGAGGTTAGTGTTTTTTCTTAAGGACGGTGTGAATGGTCTGAGCCATCAGCTGGGCGCCGGCGGCGTTGGGATGAATCTTGTCCGGAAACAGTGCCGGCTTGCCGGACAACGCTTGATACAAATCAATCACCGTCAGGCCTTCGTCCTTGGCCACCTTACGGATGACCGGAATCACGCCTTCCTTAACGGTTTTTTCGTTGATACCCCAACGTGTCTGATAGACGGGTGCCGGCAGACATAAATAGATCGTCGGCTTAGTGGGCAGGCTCTTGAAATGAGCCACCATCGCACGCAGGTCCGCCTGGTATTCCTTACCGTGCTTTACCCAGTTTTGTGGCTTGGTATCATTGGTGCCGAGCTTGAGGATCACCACATTCGGTCCGAAGTCCGTGGCCTGCTTAAAGGCACCCAGCTTCCAGTACGGTCGGTCACCGTTCTTGAGCAACGTGGCGCCATTTACGCCGTAATTGCGCACCGTGTAGCCTTTGCCGAGCAGATCGCCTAGCACCTTGGGATAACAGTGATTGGCCCGATCTCGAATCGCGGCGCCGTAGGTAATGCTATCGCCCACACAGGCAATTCGTGTCACAGAATCCGCCCGGCTCGAGAGCAAGCTGGCGGCTAGAAAAATGCAGAAAATGGCGTGTTTCATGGCAAAAAACGTGCGCTGATCAAACCTCGTTTACCTCGGTCATGCAAGCTGTTTGGCACGGTCATGAAGTATTCTCATACCGTTTAAGATTGAACAATCTGGCTTTTTTTGTATGGTTCCCACGTGACCTTTTTCCCCCACGCCCCACTGGGCGTCCTAGGCGTGTTGTCGTCGGACCCCAGCAAAAGCACAGTTGATTGGGTGGCTGTTTTGATGCTCGGATTATTTCTGGGCATCCTGTTGGTATCAGGTGGTTTTTACCTGATGACCCGCAAACAAATCCTCGCCATCAAGCGCGAGAAAGCCATGAGCCGGCCGCCGCTAGAGGAGTTGATTCCCAGTAGCCTTGATCTGCCCGAGCAATGGCTCGCCATTCGCAGCGGCAACGTGGCCGCCGTGCAGGAAACCCTCGGTCTTTCCAACCCCCAGCGCTGCAC
>WTHG01000367.1:0-1299 GCA_011523245.1 Verrucomicrobiales bacterium
GGCTTACGCCCTCCTGGTTTAATGGGAATCGGTCTGATGGGTTTACCACCTTGACCTCGACCGTAGAGCATCTTGTAAACTTCCTCATCTGACCGACGCTTTCCCGTGCTCTCATTAAACCAAGGCGAGCCACCTATAAAAACGCGGCCTGCCGGAATTTTCTTACCGCCCTTCACCCATTCTTCAAACGAAGGGGTTCCAGTCTGATGGCCGGGTGCGGGCTTCACGTCCGCTTTAGCGTCCTTAGCCATACTTTTTTTGATCCAATTACCCAAAGTGCTACTCCCCATTCCATAACCGCCGGGTAGAGGTCCAAAATCTTGAGTTTGCAAGCGAGGCGGCGCACCCCAACGAGTGGGGAAAGGCTTGCCGTTGGGGGCTTTATATTTTTTTGAGGTCGGCTTATTGCCTCCCTTGGCAGCATCTTTATCAAGGTTTTCCTGAATCCAACGGGCCAAAGTACCGCTTCCGCGACCATACCCACCAGGAAACGGTTTCAAATCCCTAGTCTGCCGCAAAGGTGGAGCACCCCAGTGAGTAGGAAACGGTTTGCCGTTGGGTGCCCGATACACCTTTTTGTTTTTTGAATCACTTACCCCAGCCTGTAAATTGGAGAGTTCCTTCTCCAACTCAGCTACCTTTGCATTATGCTTAGCAAGACCTTCGGGGGTAAACCGTGCCCGCCGAGCAAAGTCTTTCAAACGGGTGATTTCCGTCTTCAGGGCATGAATTCGAGCAGAGCGCAACTTTCCTACGGCCTCCTTATTCGCCGTGTCATCCTTTGCAAGCGTAATGCTCGAAACAACCAAGCCATTGCGAGGGGCATCATCAGCAATCCGACGATCCATAATATAACAAGAAACCAATAAGCCCTGTTTATCATTACGAATGAAACGGCGCTCGAATTGCTTTAGTGGTTTCTTGGCGGTGGCCAGAGCTATCTGGTAAAGCTCATCCAATGTCTTCACCGGTGCCCCTTTTTTATTTTTGCCAAGCTGGAGCCCTTTTTCCACAAAGTGCTCACCTTTAGGACGGGGAATAGCTCCAGCACCAGGAGCAACTGGTTCGGGCCGCCGATTAAATGAACGGTAGTGACGCTCAGTAACTTTATTGTTTTCAACCACGATAGTTGTCTCATGGCCAAACCCAACCCAACTGGAAAAGCTCACCTTGTAACTATAATTACCCTGACACTTTGTTTTGATACTTTCCCATAGCTTGATTGCAGCCTGCACCTTGGCCGTATCTGCTTTTGCCTGCTCCATCGCCTTGGCGTTCGGGTCAAAAACTGCAGGCGGC
>WTHG01000367.1:1399-3878 GCA_011523245.1 Verrucomicrobiales bacterium
ACTTTTTTCGCGTCGTTATCCAACTTCTCTTGGATCCAGCGGGCCAATGTTCCACTACCACGCCCGTAGCCGGCAGGCAGGGCACGCAAATCTCGTGTTTGCCTTAGAGGCGGTTGCCCCCAATGTATTGGGAACGGTTTCCCGTTAGGGGCCTTAAAAACTCGTTTTGGTTCATCAGCCTCCTGAGCAGGAAGGTTGATGCAAAAGCCCAATACGCATGCGGTAAGGATTAGTCTAGTTATCTGCATTTTTGGTTTCCTCGTATATTTCGTATATGGTGTTGTTCAAGACAAACTGTACATTCCGGCCTAGAGCCAACCATTGTGCTACTTTGGGCTCCATAGCGAGCAGATTAAAATAGGCGTCGCTGTTGAAGGCTATGCGGCTGCGCTTGGCCTTGGCGACCTCGGCGGCTTGCACATCGCTGTCGACCCAAAACTGGGCGTTTTGCGTGAAGTTTTTGCCGGCGGCAAATTCCATCGGCTGGGATACTGCACGGGCGTTGGTGGTGCTGGTTTCTGCAAAGAAGAGCTGACCAGCTCTACCGCTCAGACCGCCGACAGTGGGCACCGTCGGTGCGCTGTTAGCAAAGCCAAAGTTTGCCTGCTGCGCTTCGCGATTGCTGTTTTTGGCGGCGGCTTTGGCGTTCGTCGCTTCCTTTAATGCCTTCGCGGCGCGGGCGCTGCCGATGGCCTGATCTCCGGCTTTATCGAGCTTGAGGGCTTCAAACTGTTTGCGGGTTTGTTCCACCACTTCCCGGTCGGTCTCAAAATTCCGCAGGGTGCGCTGGGCAACGGGCACGTCGCGGCGTTGCTCATCCTCGATGATCAGATACGCGGTGTAAGGCGTGACGATCCCGTATTTGCGAGCGAGGGTCGTAACTTCGTCTTTGAGTTCCTTATTCTCACCGCGTAAACGTATTTCATCGAGTAGATAGCCCACACGCCGTGTCGCCCAGAGGCGTGGGATGAAATCGTGATCGGCCTGAGCGGGGAAGGTGACCGGAAATTCCAGCTGCGTTTTCTTGCCGGCCAAGGTGCCTTCGAGCATCACGTCGCCGTCGCCCTTGCCTTTGTACCGGCCCACAAGCACGAGCTCCTCGCCGCGAAAGAGATCGGGTAAAGGATTGGGATAAAGCTTGGTCACGCGAATGCCGTCGGAAAATTCGAGCTTGGGATTAGCGAGCACGGGTTCCTTGATCTTGGTGTAGAAGCTGGAGACCTTTACCTCAATATCTTCCTGCGGTGTAACATAGGTGCTGCTGGCGCGGGTTTCCTCAGTAATCTTGTCGAGCAAATGGGCGTTAACATCGGTACCGATACCGAAACAAAACACGCGCGTGTTGCCGGCGGCTTTGCCGACATTTTGCACGATCTGCCCTTCGCCGGTGATGCCGATAGTCGGCCGACCGTCGGTGAGAAAAATCACCACGAACGGCCGATCACCCTTGGCCGGCCGCAGCTTGAGGGCGTTGGCGAGGGCGTCATTGATGGCAGTGCCGCCGATGGGTTTGAGGCCACTGATAAAGTCCACCGCCTGATTGCGGTTCTTGGAGCTGGCCTTTTGCAGGCCGCCAAAGAGCGGCTCGGTTTCAGTGGAAAACCGCAGGACCTCAAAGCGGTCGCCGTCGTTCAGATTGGCGACGCAAAACTGAAATGCTTTCTTGGCTTGCTCGAGCTTGTTGCCGGCCATTGAGCCGGAGGTGTCGATGACAAAGGCGATGTCCTTCTCGGTGGGTTTGCCTTCGGCGGCGTCCACGCCCGGCGCGGCGAGCATCAGGAAATAACCTTCATCGCCTTCTCGGTGGGCGATGATGTTGACGTTGATGTCCTTTTGTTTGGGCGAGTAAAAGAGCGAGAAGTTGGTGGTGGGCCGCTGACCTTTGCCTTCGAAGGAAATCACTGCATTCTTGGAGCCCTTGCGCTTCACCTTCACATCGTGGGTGGGCGAGTAAATGGCTTTCACCGGCACCTTGGAATCGAGCTCCACGTTGATCACCAAATTCTCAATCGGTTTGGAGGAATACTTGGCCGTATTCAGCGGGAAGGTGTAGCCCACCAGACCGGCGTCATTTTTGAGCACCTGATTGTAGGTGAGTCGAATGGTTTTCTTGCCGTGCGGTTCGAAGGGGAAGATGCGTACTTTAAATAGATCGCGCCCAGCGTACTCGAGCAGCGCGGGATCTTTCATACTGCGGACGATGTCTGTGTAAATCTTGCGCGCCTTGTCGGCCGGCAGGAGTTCGGCTTTGGTAAGCTTGCCGTTCACGTCCATCCGAAAGTCCTTGATCGAGGCGCCCTTGGGCACGGGGAAGAGAAAGGTGCCTTCGCGCCGGCGCGGGTTAGGATTGTAAAACACTTGTTCCACGGTCGTGCGAGCGACCTGGTTTTCAATTTTCACATCCACCTTTTGCGTGCGCAATTCCAGCGGGGCAAAGGCCGGATGAGGGCGGGGCGGAATCGGGCGCGGCGGCCAAATC
>WTHG01000103.1 GCA_011523245.1 Verrucomicrobiales bacterium
CCTACGGTCTCGGCAGCGAAAACGACGAGCTGCCCGCCTACATGGTGCTGAAGGATCCCGGCGGCAAACCGGTCGACGGCAATCACAACTGGAGCAACGGCTGGCTGCCCAGCCTGTATCAGGGCACCGTGCTGCGTGCCAAGGAACCGCGCATCTTCAACCTCAACGCGCCCGCGCATTTACTCGGTGCGCCGCAGGAAAATTTCCTGAACTTCCTCAGCGACCTCAATGCCGACCAATCCGGCGCGTTACCCAACGAGGACGCCCTCGAGTCGCGCATCGCCAGCTTTGAGCTCGCCGCCCGAATGCAAACTACCGCCAAGGAAGCCCTCGACATCAGCGACGAAAGCGACGCCACCAAGAAGCTTTACGGCATCGACCAAAACGAAACCAAGGAATACGGCACCCGCTGCCTCATTGCCCGGCGCCTCGTCGAGCGCGGCGTGCGTTTCGTGCAGCTCTTCCTCAACGGCCAACCGTGGGATAACCATGAAAACATCCACGCCAGCCTGCCCAGCATCTGCCGACGCACAGATAAACCCACCGCCGCACTGGTTACCGATTTAAAACAACGCGGCCTGCTCGACAGCACCGTTGTCCATTGGGGCGGCGAGATTGGCCGGTTGCCGGTTGTGCAATCCCGCAGCAAACCCGGCCGCGACCACAACGGCCAAGGCTTCAGTACCTGGCTCGCCGGCGGCGGTTTCAAGGGCGGCACCATTTATGGCGAGACCGATGAGGTTGGACACCGCGCCGCCGTCAACAAAGTCACCGCCAACGATTATCAGGCCACCCTACTACACCAATTCGGCCTCGACCACGAACAACTCACCTTCCACCACGGCGGCCAATCCCAAAAACTCACGAATGGACGTCCTGCTAGAGTAGTTAAGGAAATTGTTGGGTAAACCCATTCTCTACAGGGGAATAGAAAGCACAGAGATATCCTCTTAAAATATGTGCTGTGTGTGTCTGTGGTTAAACCATTTCCCCTAAAAACAACTCAACCCCTGACCCATCGGCTTTCATCCCAAAACTAGTTTGGTCGTCAGATGCAAATCCGAACCCACCGGCACATACGAGGCCAGTAACCCCAGATACACTCGCCATTTCAACAGCACCAAATCTCGCCAAACCGCGGTAAGGAACGGCTTTGCCATGCCGCCCCAAGCACACGCCGTGTTAAACCAAAAGTTGCCCTCTACCGCCAGCCCGATACACTCCGCCCCGTGAGTGACGACCAACCCAGTTCCCCCTCGCCTCGTTTAATCAGTTACCTGTGCCCGATCTACGGCCTATTTACCATTGCCGATTCCATCGGCAAAAAAATTATTTTACTGGTCCTTAGCCTAGTCCAGTTGCTGGTTGGTCTGGGGATTCTCTGGGCTGCGGGCTGGGTGCGGCTGGACTGGGATGGGCGCGGCGCTCCCGGCGGACTTCGCTGGATACAGGCCGCGCCTTCCGATGCCAACTGGGCATATTCCGACCGCAAACCCAACGAGAACGACCCGGCGTTCTGGCCCGGCTATCGCGGTGCCCAACGCGATGGGGTGTACTCGGGCCCGGCCATTCGCACGGACTGGAACAACTCGCCGCCCAAGCAAATTTGGAAAACCGTGGTCGGCGGCGGTCACGCCAGTATCACCATCGCCAAGGGCCGCCTTTACACGCTGGAGCAATGGGATCGCGGCGAGGTGGTCACCTGCTACAACCTTACCGACGGCCGTGGACTCTGGCGACATCAATACGAGGGCGAATTTGATGACTCCTATCACATGGGCGGCGTAGGCCCGCGCACCGGCCCCACTTACGATGATGGCCGACTTTACACTCTCGGCGCCGAAGGCCAGCTCCATTGCCTCAATGCCGTGACCGGAAAACTGCTTTGGCACCTAAACATTCATGAACGCTTTGAAACCCGCAATCTGATGTTCGGCACCTGTGCCTCGCCTTGGGTGGAAGGCGACGCCCTGATCATCACCACCGGCAACCGAGCCGGCGGCAAAGCCACCCTAGTGGCCCTCAACAAACTTTCCGGTGAAGTGCTCTGGGAAGCCGAAGCCGAAAATCAGGCCTACATGTCCCCCTTCACCGCCACGTTCGCCGGTCAAAAACAAATAATTCTTGGAGCCGCCCGCGAGATGCAGGGCCGATCTCTGGAAGATGGTAGCCTCTTGTGGTCCGTCCCCTGGAAGATCAACTACAATAACAACATCTCCCAGCCCGTGGTAGTCGATGAACAGCGTCTGTTCGTCAGCGGCGGCTACGGACATGGCTGTGGCCTGATCAAGATCAACAAAGAAGACGATACCTTTAATGCCAAACTCGTATGGGAAAACAAGCACTTAAAAAATAAATTCACCAGTTCCGTGCTCCATGAAGGGCACTTGTACGGATTGGATGATGGCGACAGCGATAACGTCGCACATCTGGTCTGCCTCGATGCGATCACCGGTAAGGAAATGTGGCGCGGCGATAATTACGGCCACGGGCAAGTAATCCTCGCTCAGGGCCACCTCGTCATCCAATGCGAAAACGGCGATATTGCCCTAGCTGCCGCCTCCCCCAACGGCCATCAGGAAATCGCCCGGCTACCGTCATTGACCGGCAAGACCTGGAACAACCCTTCCCTAGCCGGCGGCCGCTTGTACCTCCGAAACAACCGGGAAATGATCTGCTTCGACATCGCCCAAGGCTCCGAAGGCGGCACCACCGCCCTACGCGTCACCAAATCCGAAGGCCTCACTATCCTCGCCGCCGCTTTCCTCCTCATGAACAGCCTCGGCTGCCTCGGCCTCGGGCTGGCGTCATTGAGAAAATAAAACGCCTTCGGCATTCTCCAATCGCCAACCTGCAGGCTCAATTGTCAGGCGTATTCCGCCCAGTTCCCTTACGCTCAAGACGATCGCTCCAGTTTTCCGTAAGCGCGCCAACCACGAAGCTGACGCCCGTTCGGTCACGGGGAACAGGCAATCCTGCACTACAATCACTTTGGGTTTCACTACATTAAGGAACCCCAAATCCAATAACCCGCTTCGGTCTGGAATCGATAACGCCAACACTTCCGCCTGTAAACCCGCATTTCTGCGCATCAAAGCCTGCCGCCCATCATACCCTAAATCTGACAAAAGCAACACGGTCACCCCATGAAATTCACCACGCAACACCAGCGCATCATCCGTACTGCGCGAGAAATCTTCTCCCTGTGCCGGATGTATCACATCCCAATTTCCTACCCGGTCCCCTGCTCTCAACAACAAACCCCTCACCTGTTTCCCAACCGGAGATGAACTGCGCGCTTGGGTTCGATAAATCTCCCGAAGCGAATACGATTCCTTCAACACAGGCAATCCCCCGGCATGATGCGTAACCAAATGACTGACCACACAGCGATCCAGCACATCCACTCCTCGTACTCGCAATTGCCGCGGCACAACCATTTTGGCCACCCGCTCATCTCCGCAATCGACCAACAGCCCCTCTCCTTCCACATGCACTACGGGCCCTTGAGGGAGAAAGGTCATGCGCACGGCCGACCGATCTTTCTGCCACGCCAAGAACAGCAGGCCGACAAATATCCCACCCACTAGGAATATCCACGACCGGCTCACCGAACGCCATGCCCAGCCCGTGCCCAATCCAAACAACAAGCAATACCAGCCCACCATCATCCATTCTTTAGGGGAGCGAACGTACTGCCATCCCTCCGGTAAATCCGCCGCCCATTGGCTGATCGCCATCATCGTGTTCATGAAAAACCACGCAGCGTGATTGAACCAAACCGAAACCGGCTCCAGCCAAACACCCAGCAGTAAACTCCCGAGGCAACTTGCCAATGCCGCCATTCCACACACCACCACCGGCACATTGGCCAAC
>WTHG01000516.1 GCA_011523245.1 Verrucomicrobiales bacterium
CTTCGGCACGGTACTCGGCCGTGGCGTCCGGTTCACCTTGGATCATGACCCGGCTGGTACCCGCCAACAGGCAACGCTGGCGAAAATTCCAGAGCCTCGCCGATAAGCCGTCCTTGTTCAACAGTGCCGAAGCCGCGCACATGGCTCTCCATTCGTCGGCGATGACTTCCGCGGGATTGGATTTATTGCGCGAAGTAGTCGTATGCTCGTGCCGCCGGTATTGGCACAGCGCAGTCGGCACCTCGATGATGCGCTCACAGTGAGTCGCCAGTTCCGCGTAAAAAACAGCGTCGGCGCATTGAATGTAATCGAGGCTAAATTCCACTGGCAATGGGGCGCGATTGGTTTTCATCAACACCGCCGGCAAACAGATCGTGCGTAAATCCGCCTGCGAGGCAATAAAGCGTTCGCTCGCGATGCGTCGCGGTTGGCCGTTTGGCTCAATGGGAAACGGATTCACCAAATCGCCGCCCTGTACGAGCGCGCCATTTTCATTAATCACCTCGTACGCCGCATAAGCCAGCGCTCGGCCTTCGACCGGTTCCAGCGGTTGCAGCAGCCGTTGATAAAAATCCGGCACCACCAAGTCATCAGCCGTGAGCAGATGCAACACGTCTGCTTCAGTGGAGAATTTAAGCGCGGCATTAAAATTCTTCGTGGAGGACACATGCGCCTCGTTCAAGCGCCACTCGAAGCCTTCTTGCTCAAACTCCTTAGCAATGGCTGCCGTGCCGTCGGTGGAGCAATTGTCCTGAATGATCACGCGATCCGGGCGGCGCGTTTGGGCGACCACTGATTCCAGCGTGGCCCGCAGAAACCGTTCCCCATTGTACACAGGAATCACTGTCACCAACCGGCTCATGCCTTGCCCAAGATCCGCCGAACCGCCTGCGCTACGCGCACCACTTGGGTCTGCTCTAGACACAACGCCGAAGGTAGGTTGATTCCCCACGGGCTCAGGCGGTAGCTCACAGCATTACGTTTTCGGGCCGCCGCCGCTTGCGACTGGCCGACATAGGCTGGAAGACTGCTGAGCGGATGAAACATCGGCCGGCTGTCGATGCCTTCCTGATCGAGCGCCGCCATCAATTTTTCTTTCGGCCAATTCAAAATCGGATCCAATACCGCTGTCACCATCCAATAAGTGTTCTTCGTTTTGGCCGGTTCATGATTGAGCGTGAGGCCGGCGATGCCTTCAAATGCTTCCTGGTACCACGCAAAAACCTCCCGCTTCTTGGCCACCAATTCGTCCGCGCGTTCCACCTGCCCCAAGCCGATCGCCGCGGCCACCGGCGGCATCTTGTATTTGAACGCCACCTCAGTGTTTTGGAATTGCACATCACCCGGTTCGCGACCGTGATCGCGCAGGTGCAACACGCGCGTATGCAGGACATCATCATCCGTCACCAACATCCCGCCTTCGCCGGTGGTAATTGTTTTGGATCCATGAAAACTAAACGCCGCCACATCGCCCAACGTTCCCGCCCTGCACCCGTTGTATTCACTGCCAATCGCCTCGGCAGCATCCTCGATGATTAGCACTCCATGCTCATTAGCAAGTTTTTGCAGCTGATCGTAATCAGGCACGCCGCCATAAAGATCCACAGACAAAATTGCCTTAGTCTTTTCGGTAAGGCACGTGCGCACGCTCTCCGCACTGAGACACCACGTATGCTCGTCCACATCGGCAAACACCGGCGTGGCGCCCACGTATGCCACCGGGGCGGCGCTGGCAATCCACGTAAGGTCGGGAACAATCACTTCATCGCCCGGCCCAATTCCGGCCGCCGCCAAAGCCAGATGTAGCCCGGAAGTACACGAAGGCAAACTCACCGCATGTTTTACTCCAATATATTTGGCAAAAGCTTCCTCGAATCGCCTGGGGTATTCCCCCGCACGGGCGTACCAACCGTGCGACGCCGCGTCAGTGGCATAGTCGATCTCCCGTTTCGAGATGCTCGGTCCGGCGATGGGAATGCGGTCGTCCATCAGTCCGCCATACATTTCAAATAACCGCCCGGTGCCACGCTGATTTGAAGCTTGGCATCGATGGTCGCATCCACTTCGAAGCGATCGGTGGCGGACAAAAATTCCCTTACGGCCGTCGCTGGATTATTACCTTTATCCCACGGGCGATCCGGAAACGACCCCGCCGGCATGTCCTCAATGAGCGTGTCGCACACAACCAAATAGCAATCCTTTGTGACCAATGGTGCGTACAACTCCAGTTCTCGCTCCACATGTGCGTGCGTGTGATTCGAATCCAACACGACCATCACGCGTTTGGCGCCACCCGCAATCATCCGCACTTGATCTGCAGTAGAGCCGTCGATGGAAGAGCCTTGAATCATTTCGATGCGCTCAAACATCGGATGCGCCTCAATCTCGGCGCGGTTGTGATCGCGAATATCAATATCAACACCGAGCACACGGCCGTCGTTGCCGAGCAATTGCAGCATCGACGCGTGAAAGATTAGTGAGCCACCGTGGGCAATGCCCGTCTCAATGATAAGATCGGGTTTGGTGTCCCAAATGATTTCCTGCAATGCCGCGAGATCCTGCGGAAACTGAATGATCGGGCGGCCGAGCCAGCTGAAATTATAGGTGTATTTGTGCGGCGCAATGGCGTTGACCCAGTCGAGCGTGGCCTGCTTCACCGCCGCATCGGTGCGCAGTCCCTCGATGTTTTGCTGCACTTCGGCAATGAAACGGGCCACTTCGCTCATTTCACGAAATCCTTCCAGCAAACCGTCCGTGGAGCAATCACATCCCGTCCGGCTTGTCCGCAATTGGCCAATAAATCGAGCGCACTGACGAACGGTGTGAAATCTCCGTGCAACTGCGGATAGGCCCGCTTTTCATATTTCATGTACTCCACCGCGATCCCCGCCTCGTCAAAAGTCGCATGATCCAAATAATCCGCAGCGCCTTGCCCAGTCACATAACGCGTCGCGCCAAGCTCCTGGCAAATCGCTAATACCAGTTCACTGCCACCACCTTTAATTGCCAGCTCAGATGAGCGCAATATTATCTTGGGTAATACATCAAACAAATCTGCCAACGCCTCCATGCTTGCCGCGCTCAAGTCTGCTAAGGACGCATGATCCGCAGCCAACACCGTCTCCACCTGAGCAAGCATCTCAGCCGCATGCGGTGCCGCCGCATAGGCTTGCTTAAGCGTGGTCAAATGTTTGCGTTGCCAATCGTGGACGGCGGTCTGGATCTCATTGAGCCGTTGACCTAGCTTTTTTTCCGCCAACGGCACGGTCAGCCACGGGGTGCCATCGGTCGTCTTGATTTGCACGCGATTGAAAAAACCGCCCTTCGAGAACTGCGCATCATCCAGATGCACCCACACATCGGCCAGCGCCATTTGCTCGATCATCCCCATCCATGGGAAATACATCGGCTGTGAAATAACCACTGTTTTCATCGCAAGCGTTTCTCCATAAACACTACGTCCCGCCAATGCCGGCCATCAAAATGCAGCCGACGTTTGAGATCGACCGTCGAAAAATTCAATTTCCGATAAAACGCAATCGCCCGATGATTTACCCGCAACACCCGCAGCGTAAGTTTCCGACAATCGCGCTGTCGCGCCTCTTTTGCCAACAACCGCATCGCCTCCGTTGCCACGCCTTTGCCGCGTGTATTCGCCGTCAAACAAATCCCCACATCCGCCGAAGTGGATTGAATTTGCGTCAGTTGCACAAACCCTTGCGGGCCATCGGCATCAATGACCCAAAACTCGCCTCGCGGGTCACTAATTCGCCTTCGAATCCACGCCCGAACCTCCACAACGGAATACGGTCGCACCTCGATCATCAACTGCCGCTGGATCACCCCGTCATTCCGCAAGGCCGACAGCACAGCAAA
>WTHG01000003.1 GCA_011523245.1 Verrucomicrobiales bacterium
GGTTTGCCAGGCGGCGTGCTGCGCTTTCCCATTCGCGACTTTTTCAGTGGGATGCCAGCCGATGGCGGTGGGGTAAAGAATGAGTTCCGCCCCGGCCAAAGCGGTGAGGCGGGCGGCCTCGGGGAACCATTGATCCCAGCAGATCAACACACCGATGCGGCCGTACGCGGTGTCCCACGCTCGGAAGCCTTGGTCGCCGGGGGTAAAGTAGAATTTCTCGTAGTACAGCGGATCATCTGGGATGTGCATTTTCCGGTAAGTGCCAAGCAGGGAGCCGTCGGCATCAATGATGGCGGCAGAATTATGGTACAACCCAGCAGCGCGTTTCTCGAATAGTGAAGCGACAATCACAACCCCCTCGGCACGCGCCAATTCCTGAAATGCCTCCGTTTTCGGGCCGGGAATCGGCTCAGCGAGATCGAAATTCTCGTGGCGCTCAGTTTGGCAAAAGTATTGGGAGGCAAAGAGTTCCTGCGTGCAAATAATCTGAGCTCCGACTTGAGCGGCGTTTTTCGCGGCATTCAACGTATAATCTAAATTATGCTCCGAATCAGCGCTGCACGTGTGCTGTAACAGGCCAAGCGTGATTATTTCAGGGGCTTTATCCATGATGTCAGAACCGGCGGCGATGTTCTCTGTGCAGGCTGTCAAGTCAAGCTTGTGCTGAAAAAACAGGGTTATTTGAGAATATCTTTTGGTGAGAAGCCCAGTTTTTCACTTGCTGATTGGGGCGAAACCTCCGTTTACTGCGGGCAGTCGCAGGGCGACAAATCTTAACCAAAGGAGAAAACAAATGGCGAAACTGACGAAAACCCAAACGATTGCTGCCGTGGCCGAGGCGGCCGACATTTCCAAGGCGCAGGCCAAAACCGCGCTGGAGACGGTGGCGAGCTTGGCTTACCAAAATGCGAAAGATGGCTTCACGATCCCCGGTGTGGGCAAAGTGAGCGTGCGGCAAACTAAGGCCCGGAAAATGGTTATGCGCTTCGGCCCGAACGAAGGTAAAGAGATCGATGTGCCGGCCAAAACTAAGCTGAAGTTCACGTTCCTGAAAGCCGCCAAGGAAGAAATCCTCGGCTAAATAAAACAAATTATCACGGGCGCTCCGCAAGGGGCGCCTTTTTTTGTGGCCTCGTTTTCCGTAGTGTAACCGCATGAAGATCGGTGTGGTTGGTGTAGGCGCGTTGGGAAGCTATTACGGTGGTCTGCTGTGCCGCGCCGGAGCCGAGGTGCATCTGTTGTTACGCACCGATTACGATACAGTTAGGGGGAACGGCATTGGGATTGAGAGCGATGGCGAATCCATCTCCGTGTGGCCTCATTGCCATCAGCAGCCCGAAACGATTGGCGAATGCGATCTGGTCTTGGTGTGCCTGAAAACCACAGCCAACGATCGCTATCAAGAATTGATCGAGCCATTGACGGGGCCGGAAACGGCCATTGCCTGTTTGCAAAACGGCTTGGGCAATTGCGAACAATTAGCGTCACTCTTTAATCCGGAACAAATTTTGGCCGGCCTGTGTTTTGTGTGCCTGAACCGGACCGCACCCGGTGTGGTGACGCATCAAGGGTTTGGAAAAATTGTGCTGGGCGAATTTGGTCGGTCCGCGCTGCCGCGCACTAAAGCGATTGCGGAATTGTTTCAGGAAGCCAAAGTGCCTTGTGAAGTGGTTGATCGGTTGGATGAAGGATTGTGGGGTAAATTAATGTGGAACATCCCATTCAATGGCCTTGGCGTCGCCGCGGCCGCTGGCCGATTTGCCCTGCAATCGGGAGAGCTGCCGGAAGATTTAGGCGCGCCGTGGCCGACGGACCGTTTATTGGCTGACCCGGAGTGGGAAGGGGAAGTGCGAGCATTGATGCAGGAAATCACCGTCGCCGCCGCTGCCCAAAAAATCGTCCTGCCTGTTGGATTGGCTGATCGTATGGTGACAAATACCCGTGCCATGGGGGCATATCGCGCCTCGACCGTTATCGATTTCGAACTGGGCCGACCGATGGAGCTGGAGAGTATGTTTCTCGAGCCATTACGGCGGGCGCAGGCGACGGGCGCCGCGGTGCCGCGATTGGAGGCGCTTTGTATTGTTTTGAAAAAGCTGGCCCGTTATCTTCCGCGCCCATGAGTGTCCGAGTACGTTTTGCGCCGAGCCCAACGGGCTACCTTCACATTGGGGGTGCCCGCACGGCATTGTTTAATTGGCTCTATGCCCGTCATATGGGCGGTAAATTTGTGCTGCGCGTGGAGGACACGGATGAAGAGCGCAACACGCCTGAGGCAATTAATGTGATTCTCGAAGGGCTCCGCTGGCTGGGGCTGGATTGGGATGAAGGTCCGGCGAGCAACGATCCGACCGGCGATAGCGTGGGCGATCATGGGCCGTACTATCAATCCCAGCGCGCGGAGATCTATACGCGACGCGTGGAGGAGTTGAAAGCCAAGGGGCTAGCTTACGAGGACGAGGGGGCTATTCGGTTTCGCATGCAACGCGAAGCGGTGACTATCCCGGATGTGATCTGTGGCGATGTAGTGCGGGAATTGACCGATCGGGAACAGGAGCAGCCCGACTTCGTGATCGTGCGTTCGGACGGTAAACCGGTGTTTCATTTGGTTAACGTGGTGGACGACATCGAGATGGGCATTACACACGTGATTCGGGGTGAGGATCATCTGTCCAACACTGCCAAGCATATCGCGCTGTTCCGTGCGTTCGATGTGGAGCCACCGCAGTTTGCGCATATCCCGCTGATCCTTAATGCCAACGGCAGCAAGATGAGTAAGCGCGACGAAGGCGCCTCTTTGGAGGGCTGGCAACAAGCAGGTTACGTGCCCAGCGCGGTAACCAATTATCTGAGTCTGCTCGGTTGGTCGCCCAAGGATGATTCGCAAGTGATGCCCTTGAGCGAAATCATCGAGCGTTTTGATCTGCCGCAAATCAACCGGGCCAATGCGCGGTTTGATTTAGAGAAACTACAGTGGATGAACTACGAGCACCTGCGTACTCTGCCAATGGCCGACTACCGCGAACGCGCTGTTGCAGCCGGGGTGGATTTCGGGGACGCGGCTGATGACTACATTGCCGCCGCACTGAGCACTTGCCAGGAAAAAGTGAAACAGGTCGAGGATTTGCCGGCTTTCTGCAGTTTTTATTTCACCGACAAATTCGACTACGACGAAGCCATGGCCTCCAAGGCCTTTGCGCCCGATAACAAAGAATCGTTTGCCCGACTACGCGAGGTCTTTGCGGGCATTGAGAATTTCACGCCGGAGCCCTTGGAGACGGCGCTGAAAGCTTTGGCCGAGGAATTGGATGTGAAAGTGCGCGTATTGGTGATGCCCGCGCGCTGTGCTTGCACTGGCGTGAAGGTGGGGCCCAGCCTCTACGACCTAATGGCGGTACTGGGACGGGATAAGGTGTTGGCAAGATTCGACAAGGCGTTGGCGGCGATGAGTTGATTTTTTGCGTGGGATTTTGTCCAATGCGCGAGCACGGCCATGACAACTGCGAATCAAATTACCATCGGCCGGATTGTACTCGTTCCCTTTTTTGTTGTTCAACTGCTCTACTACTTTCGGACGGGCGACGAACTTCATCGGTATTTGGCCATGGCGGCGTTTCTGGTGGCCACAATCAGTGACGGGGTGGATGGTTATCTGGCCCGGCATCGAGGGCAGGCCACGCAATTGGGCTCCTACCTCGACCCTTTGGCGGACAAACTTCTGATGTTTTCTGGATTGATCGCCATGACCATTGCGTTCGAATCTAACACTTTTTCGCAACTTAACCCGCTTTGGCTCACCGTTGTCGTGAACTACCGCGGAGCGCTCGTGGTGACCGGCAGGGAATTGATGTTTGTCGTATTGGGCAGTGAA
>WTHG01000460.1 GCA_011523245.1 Verrucomicrobiales bacterium
ACAATGACCGGCACGGTTTCCAAGCCGGCAATTTGGGCGGCCCGCCAGCGGCGCTCGCCGGCGATTAACTCAAGCTGGCCTTTCCCGGTCTTGCGGGCGACCAACGGTTGCAGAATGCCGTTAACCTCAATGGATGCCGCCAGTTCCTCCAACGGTTGGCGCTCGAATTCCTTGCGCGGCTGCGAAGGGCAGGGCTGGACCGAATCAATGGAGACTTGCTGGACGGCATTGGCCGGAACTGTTTCCGCCGCCGCCTGTGAATCCGTGGGAGCCTCTGCTGTTTCGGGCGGTTTTTGCCCGCCCAACAGCGCTCCGAGTCCCCGACCTAATCCGGTCTTTGCCATGGACGATTTGTGAGCAAGGGACATTGGGATGTCAAAAGCCGGATATTCACAGTATTCTGCAGGCGTGACGCACAAGAGCGGATGGATTTCAAAACGCGTGGCGCATTTGGTAGACCGGACGCATGATCCACGTTACCTCGGCTATTTTGAGTGTTTCAATGCCGGTGAGTTTTACGAGGCGCATGATGTGTTGGAGGATTTGTGGTTGGAGACGCGCGGCCGAGATGATGCGGACTTTTACAAGGCCCTTATTCAGCTGGCCGGTGGATTTGTGCACCTGACCATGCATGAAAACCCCAAGTGGCCCGCGGCTGGTCCGCGCTTGCGACCGGCCCACAAGCTCATGGGCATGGCTCGCGGGTATCTCGAAAAATATCCGCCCACTCATCACGGCCTCGTACTGCAGGAAGTTTTTCAATTGATCGATCACTGGCGCAGTCAGATCGAACAGAACGATTTTCAAACAAACCCTCTGGGTTCCGAGACTCCACCAAATTTAAAAATGCCATCTGATTGATTGGGCCCAATCGTGCTGTTGGCGAGCCGCCGATGGCACGAAAAACTCAAGCTTGCCCGTGACCCTCTTCGCCCATAAGGTCGTCAACCATGAGTGCAGCGAAGGTTGACGCGAATGTTTCGGAAATACCGGCGCGGATTGCGGAGCTGGGCCAGCGGGTGCTGGACGGCGGGCAGGTCACGCGCGAGGAAGCGCTGGAGTTGTTTGCGCTGGAGGACAGCGCGGATATCCACACACTACTGTCGTGGGGCAATCGCATTCGTGAGCATTTTAAGGGGAACAAGATTCACCTGTGTTCCATCGTCAATGCCAAGGCGGGGGCTTGCTCGGAGAATTGTTCGTTCTGCTCGCAATCGGCCGCGTACCAGACGGGCTCGCCGCGGTATGGCTTTGTGGATCCGGAACCGGTGGCTGAGGCCGGCGAGGAAGCCAATCGCAATGGCGTGACGGCCGTTGGACTGGTGGCGGCTTGGCGGGGTCTCAAGGAAGGGCCGATGCTCGATGAGGTGTGTGACCGCATTGCCGAGATGAAAGAGCAGGGCCAGACACGGCCGGATGCGTCGCTGGGTTTGATCGAATCGCAGGAGGTGGCCAATCGCCTCAAGGAAGCGGGCCTTGAGTGTTACGGTCACAATCTCGAAAGCTCGAAGCGCTTTTTCCCGGAGCACTGCACGACCCACACCTTCGAGGATCGCCTGCGCACCATTGGGTTTTTGAAAAAAGCGGGCATCAAGATTTGCAGCGGCGGCATCATCGGCATGGGCGAAACACGGGAGGACCGTTGCGACCTCGCGATGAGCCTGCGCGAAATCGATGCCAGCGTGGTGCCGGTGAATATTCTGAATCCCATCGAAGGCACGCCGCTGGCGGAACAGGAACCGCTGCCGCCGTTGGAGATTCTTAAGACCATCGCCTGTTTCCGGTTCATTCTGCCGCGCAAGGAAATCATGATCGCCGGTGGTCGCACGGTGAATTTGCGCGACCTGCAATGCATGGTGTTCCAAGCCGGTGCCAGTGCGTTGATGGTGGGCAACTATCTCACCACGCTGAATCAGCCGGTGGAAAAGGATCTGCAAATGCTGCGTGATCTCGGGCTCGATCCGGATTGGACGGAGTTTGATCCGAATGACGCCGGCGGGTGCGGTTGTGGCGAGAAGGAATCCTGTGCCCCCACTGAAGCTTCCGAGACGGTAACGGCCTAGCCGTGAATCCACGTGGTCTGAATGATGGCTGTTATCGCGGCGAGACCATCGTTATTGAGGACGTCCTCGATGATTGTCTCACTGCAGCGCAAGCCCACGGGTGGACGATCAACTGGCTGGAAACTGAAAACAATATTCGCCTTCTGGCACTGCATCGCGCCCCGGCAAGTGCCCATCGCAAAATCTATCTTTCCAGTGGCATTCATGGTGATGAACCGGCGGCACCTTTGGCCATGTGCCGGCTCATCACCGAAAATGTTTGGCCTGAAGACACGGCTCTGTGGATCAGCCCTTGCCTGAACCCCACCGGCTTTCCTGCTAATACACGCGAGAACGCCGCGGGCGACGATCTCAACCGTGATTATAAGCATCTAAATACACCCGAAATTCGTGCGCATACACAGTGGCTTCAGACATTACCTGATATGGATTTCACCATTCAGCTTCACGAGGACTGGGAAGCGAAGGGATTCTATTTTTATGAACTCAAGATGGGTGACCAACCTACCGAGCCACGGCGGGTGCTGGAAGCGGTGAAAACTGTTTGTCCGATTGACGAATCGACAGAAATCGATGGGCGCAAAAATGATCGTGGATTGATTGTACCTGAACTGGACCCGCGGCTTCGGGAATTATGGCCTGAAGCTTTTTGGCTGGTGATGAATAAAACTCAGCTCAGTTATACTTGTGAGGCACCCTCGGATTTCCAGATGCAAGTGCGAACCGAGGCACTGGTGCGGGCGGTTAGGAGTCTTTTAGATTAGCAAATAAAGAGTAGGATGTATTTTGGGAATCGAACCCAACGAACATCAGATTCCCCGTTTTCAGGGGGAATACAGCTATCACACATACTTAACTTCTAATTCACCACATTCTGCGGTGTGCCCTTGAGAAATGCGCGCAGGTTGTCCGCCGCAATATTCATCAACCTCTCTCTCGCCGCGCGCGTGGCCCAGCCAATGTGGGGGGTAATGATTATATTTTCTGCTCCAAAAAGCGGATTATCCGCAGGCGGTGGCTCCACTGAAAGCACATCAGTGGCCGCTCCAGCAATTTGTTCTTCATTAAGCGCCTTTGCCAACGCCGCCTCATCTACAAGTGGGCCGCGTGCTGTATTAATCAGGAAAGCTGTGGGTTTCATATGAGACAAAAGCTGCGCATTAACAAAGCCTTGGTTCTCATCGGTGAGCGGGCAATGCAGGCTCACAACGTCGGACTCACGAAACAACGTTTCGCAATCAACAAATTCTGTATCCACTTCTTTCCGAGCAGTCCGTGTGTGTACAAGAATCTTCATGCCAAGGGCTCGGCCAAGGCGAGCCACCGCTTGACCAATCGCACCGTATCCCACCAGCCCCAGCGTGAGCCCGTGCAATTCCACGAGCGGTTTTTTCCAATAACAAAAATCGGGGCAAGCACTCCAGTCGCCATCTCGAACACTGGCATTGTGCAGGGCCGGTTGCGAGGCCAGCTCGAGCAACAGTGCTAAGGTCATTTGCGCCACAGACTCGGTGCCGTAGCCGGGGATATTGGTCACCGGAATATTGCGGGCGGCCGCTGCGCTGGTGTCCACGACATTATAACCGGTGGCGAGCACTCCAATATAGCGCAACTCGGGCAGAGCCTCAATGACCTTGGCGGGTACGAGTGATTTATTTGTGAACACAATCTCCGCGCCGGCGGCCCGTTCGGTCACCTGCGCGGCCGGCGTACGATCGTGCACGATCAAGTCGCCCAGCGCGCCTAGGGTGTCCCAAGACAAGTCACCGGGATTCAGCGTATGTCCATCGAGCACGACAATGCGTG
>WTHG01000411.1 GCA_011523245.1 Verrucomicrobiales bacterium
CCTCCACGCAGCCTTCGCAGCAGAATTTAACCGTCACACCCTCATGCTTGTGCACGTGTGCGCCGCCCATGCTCTCGAGATCTTCATCGGTTACGAGGCACGTCTTAAGGGGGTAATCGTCCGCCTTGGCACCGGTGTTCTCTTTGTGCTCACCAGGGCCGTGGTCCGGCTTGCCGTCGCCGTCGTGATCATGGTCATGATGGTCATGGGCTTCGCCGCAGCCGAGGAACAAGCCGCCGGCGATGAAGGTCACAGGAATCAGTTGGAACAGGGTCTTCATTTTCATAAGCCCAGTTTGCCGAATCAAACGGGGGAACGCCAGTTATTTTAGGGGTTCGATAATTGCTTTTTCGCCGGGTATATGGTTCAACGCACGCATGACACGCCATTTCATCGCTGTTGCGATTTCCTTGTGGCTGACCCTGACTGTACAGGCGGATTCGACACTAGATGTCTACTGGGTGGATGTGGAAGGCGGCGCGGCCACACTCATCGTTACCCCCGCAGGTGAATCAGTCCTAATCGATACCGGCAACCCCGGTACAAGGGATGCCGACCGAATTCACGAGGTTGCCACCAAACAGGCAAAACTGAAAAAGATCGACCACCTCATCACCACACATTTTCATGGCGACCATTATGGCGGTGCAGCCACACTTGCCCAGCTTATGCCGATAGGCACCGTTTATGATAATGGCATACCACGCCGCAACCCAGATCGTAACCGACAGGATCCAGCATTCATTCTGAAAATACGCCCGTACCGCAGCATGAAGGTGGATGGCCGAGTGGTTGTAAAGCCCGGTTACCAACTGCAGTTAAAGCAACAAAAAGGTGCCGCCCCAGTAAAACTCACGATAGTGGCGGCGAATCAAAAGTTCATCGAACCGCCTGCTGGCGCTAAGAAAAACCCACTCACCGGCAGCGTGCCCGCTAAGAAGGAAGATCTATCAGACAACGCCAACAGTGTCGCCTCACTCATTGAACTAGGCGGCTTTCGATTTCTTGATTGCGCTGATATTACTTGGAACGTAGAGGCCAAGCTTGTGGAACCAATAAACCGTGTGGGCACAGTAGATGTGTATCAGGTGAATCACCACGGCCTTGATGTCAGTAATAACCCCGTCCTCGTTAAGAGCGTGGCACCAACTGTTAGCATCATGAACAATGGTTCCACTAAAGGATGCGGCCCACAAACCTTTGCCACATTGAAGAGCACTAAATCAATCCAGGCAATGTACCAGGTACATAAAAACTTACGCAAAGATGGCGATAAAAATAATGCCCCTGAAGAATACATTGCCAATATTACAGATGCCAAAGATCGTCAGGTTCACACACTGAAACTCTCTGTGACTGCAGATGGTAAGAGTTACACAGTGTTCAACCCGCGTAACGGACATAAGCGAACGTTTAAGACACGCCAACACTGATATGGCTGACTACTCACTGGACAGCTACAACCGACCGAAGCTCGAAACGCCCAATGGCGAGAGGAGCATTCTCATGCACTCGTGTTGCGCGCCGTGTTCGGGTGAGGTGATGGACGCCATGGCAGCCAGCGGGATTGAGACGACGATTTTCTTTTACAACCCAAACATCCACCCGCGCACCGAGTACGAACTGCGCAAGGAGGAAAACATCCGCTACGCCGAGAAGCTCGGCATGGAGTTTGTGGATGCCGATTACGACACAGACAACTGGTTCGAGCGCGTGCGCGGGCTGGAACAGGAACCCGAGCGCGGTGCCCGTTGCACCGTGTGTTTCGACATGCGCTTCGAGCGCACCGCGCTGTACGCCGCTGAGCATGGATTTAATCTAATCAGCAGCACCCTCGGCATTTCCCGCTGGAAAAACATGGACCAAATCAACGCCAGCGGCACCCGCGCCGCCGCGCGCTGGGATGACATGACCTACTGGACCTTCAACTGGCGCAAACAAGGCGGCGCCGCCCGCATGATCGAACTCTCCAAGCGCGAGGAATTTTACCAGCAGGAATACTGCGGCTGCGTCTACAGCCTTCGCGACACCAACGATTGGCGCCAACAAAACAACCGCGAAAAAATCGAACGCGGTGTGAAGTTTTACGGCAAGGCCGATGTAGATTGCGAGCCCTGCTCAGAGCAGTAAGGCCCCCACCGGCACGGCATCTTCGCCGAGTTCGGCGAGTTTGATTTGAGGACCGGTGCCGTAAATTTCCATTAGAAAATCGGGCAGTTGTTGCTCGATGTTTTTGCGGAGGGGAACGCCAATCAGGGAGAGACCGCCGCCGAGGGTGATGACTTGGGGATGGAACAGGTGCGTGACGTGCGACAGGGCAAAGGCGAGGTTGCGGGTGGTGGTTTGGAGAATCTCCTGAGCCAAAGGATCACCTTGGGCAAGAGCTTCGGTGAGATGCTTGGCTTCGCCGCCGGGAGTGTCGCCGCACAGGGTGGTGAGTAGGCTTTCGGGGTGAGTGCCGAGGGCGGCGCGGATGGCGCGGTCGACGGCCCAGCCGGAGCAGCGATCTTCCACGGTGGTGCCATCGGGATCCAGTCGCAGATGGCCAACCTCGACTTCGCCGGGTTTGTCGCCGTGATAAATCTTCCCCTCAATCACGAGGCCGCCGCCGACGCCACTGCCCATGTTCATGTAAAAGGCGGGGTTGAATCCGCGGCCGGCGCCACGCAATGCCTCACCCAAGGCAGCGGTGTTGGCGTCGTTTTCGATGATGACCGGTAGCTCAGTGAGTTTGTGCAGCCAGTCGCGTAATGGGAATCCGCTCCAGCCTTCGATTTGATGGGAGACAGCGACCGTTCCGGCGGTAATATCCACCGGCCCGCCAAAGCCGACGCCAATGCGTTCGGGATGATGCTCGGCGAGTATCGGCGGAAGTTCTTCAGCCATGCGGTCTCGGATCACTGGCCCACCGCCGGAGGGATCCACGCTAAACCGGCAGCGATCAATGATTTGTCCCTCAGCATCGCCCACCACGATTTGCTGCTTGGTGCCGCCAATCTCGATGCCGATCCGGGTCATGGCGTTAAATCAACTGCAATGACTTCTCCGCCTCCTCGCTCCATTCGGCTTGGCGGTCGGCCATGTTCGCATCGATGAGGTTTTCGTCGTAGGAGGGGATCATGGCTTTCATGCGCGCGTGGCCGGCGTCGGTTTTGAGGAGGTCACTGAAGCAATCCTGCACAATTTCCAAAATAATGTTGGTAGACACCGAAGCCCCGGGCGAGGCGCCAAGGAGGGCGGCGAGGGTTTTGTCTTGGTCAGACAACACTTCGGTGCCGAAGTGCACGATGCCGGCGTCGCCGTCTTCCTTTTTGATCGCCTGCACGCGGATGCCGGCATCGATGAGATCCCAGTCTTCGGGGCGGGCATCGGGATAAAAATTCCGCAGCTCTTTCATGCGCGTGTTCATGCTTTGCAAACCCTGTTGAATGAGGTAACCGACCAACGGGATGTTGTGCAGACCCACCTTGATGAGCGAAGCGATGTTGTCCAGCCGGATGGAGCCGGGTAAATCCCAGAAGCTACCGCCGCCGTGCAGAAACTTGGTGGTCCACGCGGCGTACGGACCGAAGAGGAGAGATTTTTTGCCGTCGATGATGCGGGTATCCAGATGCGGCACAGCCATTGTAGGGGCAGCACCGGGCGACATGCCGTACACTTTGGCAACGTGTTGCTCGACGACCTCCGGCTTGTCGCACCGCAGCCATTGGCCACCGATGGGGAACCCGCCGAAGCCTTTGCTCTCGGCGATGCCGGATTTTTGCAGCAACGGCAGGCTGCCGCCACCTGCGCCGATGAAAACGAACTTCGCCGAGTTGGTGAACTTGCGGCCGGTTTGCAGGTCCTTCACCTCCACATCCCAGCCGG
>WTHG01000130.1 GCA_011523245.1 Verrucomicrobiales bacterium
GCTACAGGTCCCCACCCGAGGCATGAGGTTGAGCGGTACCAGCTCAGCGTTTGCTCCGAGCGTTGACGAGGCCGGGTAGTTGCCGTCAGCGACCAGGATTTTCGAATGATGCACGGCGGCTCCGATAATGCGGTTGATGTCCGGATGAATGCGCTTCTGAGGGGGCAACATGGTTGAGGGGGCTGAAAAGGCAAAAGGTGGAAGGCGGAAGGCTAAATTTATCCACGAATCGCCGCGGGATCGCCTTTCCAGATGAGGCGGACGGCGTCGAGGCGAAGGCGGGACTGGGCTAGGGCGGTGGTCAGTTCGGTAAGCTGGGATTGAGTCAGCTCGATTTCCTCGGGGCGTACGTGGTCATTCACGGCCCGCAGACTGGTGAGCCGATCCAGTTCGGACTGCAGTTGGGCGGTCATCATGCGATTGGCGGTGGCGATGATGTCCTTGGCCTGGGTGTTGGCAAATCCTTCAGCGGCCTCGAGCATGGCGGGGATGATCTCACGGCCGATTTTCGGGTTGTCCAGTAACTTGTGCGGCAAGCCCTTGTCCAACTCGGGCAGCTCGAGTGTGAGCGATTCCTTCTTATGGTTCACTAGCATCCGAAGCGGAGTGGGCGGCAGGAATCGGTCCGCATGCAAATGGGCGGGCGCAAGGGTCTCCAGCACAAACACACTTTCCAACAGCAGTGTCTTGTCCGTTTCATCGGCCCACACACCGAAGCTGCAGTTGCCTTTCTCACTGCCAAGCAGCAGATCGACCGCGCCGGTGACCATCGGGTGATCGCTGCTGAGCAGGCTCACATCCTCGCGTCCAAGCGCATGCGGTCTATTGAATGTGCCGACCAAACCTTCACTTGAAATTTCCGGGAACGAATCAGTCGTTACGCGATGTCCGCGCAGCAAGTAAGTACGCTCGCCCAAATCCTCTACGCCTACGCCGAAGTGATCGAAGACACGCAATAGAAACGCCTCCAGCGTAGCATCGGCATCCATCGCATCTATGGTATCCACAACCTCGGCAGCTTCCGCGGGGCGATGCGAGTTCAGCTCCAGCAATCGGTCGCGGCCTTGCTCGAGTTGCTGTGCGATCTCCGCATGTGCCGTGGAAGTGGCGCTGATGAGCTCATCCAACTGCTTGACGTCAGTGTAGTCCGCTGCCAGAGCGAGTACCTCATCGCCAAATTTTTGCAGCAACTGGTTGGCACCTTGCAGGTTGCTCTCGAAGGCATTCAACCCCTCGTGATACCAGCGGGCAAGCACCTCCTGCGGGCTGTCCTTGAGGTAGGGCGCGTGCACGTTGATAGTTTGCGTTTGGCCGATGCGATCGAGCCGGCCAATACGTTGCTCGAGCAGCTCGGGATTGAGCGGTAGATCAAACAGTACGAGGTGATGGACGAATTGAAAGTTGCGGCCTTCACTTCCGATCTCCGAGCAGATGAGCAGCCGCGCGCCGTCTGGCTCAGCAAACCACGCGGCGTTGCGATCGCGTTGTACCAGTGTGAGGTCTTCGTGAAACACCGCCGTCTTCACCGGCACCTGTCGGGCGACAGCTTTCTCGATGGCCAGCGCCTTTTCGCGGCTGCGACAAATGAGCAGGACTTTTTCCTCCCCCAGCTTATGCAACAACCGGCCCAGCCATGCGATGCGCGGATCGTAGTTGAGTTTAAACTTATCGATAGGCTCGCCGGCCCCGGTGTCACTGGCAAATTCTTTTTGTGCGTGCGTCATCCATTCGGCGGCATCGCGATCAGGCATAAGCGGCGTGAGATGCGCTTGGCGACCGGGAAACCCTCTCATTGATGCGCGCGTATTTCGAAATATCACGCGGCCAGGGCCGTGGCGATCGAGCAGTGCGCTGAGTAGTTTCTCCGGCGGCAGGGCGGCATCTAGGCCGGGCATGGCTGCAAGCGCTTTGCGTTGGGCGTCATTTAAAGATTCACCCGCATGCAGCGCGCCGGCGATGTGGGCAACTTCTGCGTAATGCCCGGCCTCGGCTTTATGGGCGGCAAAATCCGTGTAACGATCGGGATCGAGCAGACGAAGGCGCGCGAAATGGCTCTCGGGCCCGAGCTGTTCGGGCGTGGCGGTAAGCAGTAGCAGTCCCTCGGCCTGTTGGCTGATGGAGTCGACGAGTTGATATTCCTCACTGGCTTCGGTTTCACTCCATTCAAGGTGATGCGCCTCGTCGACCACCAATAAATCCCAGCCGGCCTCTTTCGCCTGCTCGGCCCGCTCGGGGTGAGCAGCTAGGAAATCAATACTGCACAAGACCAGTTGATCATCGAGAAATGGATTTTCATCAGGCAATCCTTTCTCGATGGCGGCACAGCGTTCTTCGTCGAAGATGTGCGCCCACAAATTGAATTTGCGCAGCAGCTCCACGAACCACTGGTGCACCAGCGAATCCGGTACAAGGATCAGAACTCGTGTGGCGCGGCCGGTGACCAGCAGCCGGTGCAGGATCAAGCCGGCTTCGATGGTTTTACCGAGGCCCACCTCATCCGCTAGCAATACACGAGGTGCCAGCCGGTCGCCGACTTCCTTGGCGATGTACAGCTGGTGCGGGATGAGGTCAATGCGGCCCCCGACAAAACCGCGCACAGGCGATTGCCGCCAACGATGCATCATCTCCAACGCGTTCCGGCGTAGAGCGAATAACGCGGCATCATCGACATGCCCGCCACGCAGTCGGTCCATGGGGCCGTGAACACTGAGGCGGTCATTGAGCTGCGCCTCGGGTAATTCCCAATCCGCACCGCGATAGGTGAGCACGCTGTCGACTTCATCAATGGACTCGATCGTGCGGTTGTTGCCCTCGTGGTCCTCGATGCTTTCGCCCACGCGAAAGGTCACCCGGCGCAGGGGCGCGTTTTCAGCTGTGTACACGCGCACCTCGCCGGTGGCGGGATAAAGCATCTGCACGCGGCCATCGCCGGTCTCCATCACCGTGCCCAGACCCAGCTCGGGCTCTGGCTCGCTGATCCAGCGTTGGCCGATGGCGAAAGTGTTCATTTTATTTCGAGGCAAAACGCCGCTGTGGGTTGTCGGCCCACAGGCTCAGTAGCACCAGCACGGCTGGGATAATGGCGCAGGCGATGAGGATCAACCGATAACTGTCCGCAAAATGCTGGCACGCACCGAAGAGTAGGGGGCCAAGACCGCTGCCGATCACCATCACGGACATGTTCAGGCCACCGATCGCACCCAGATGTTCGCGCCCGTAAAAGCGCGGGAAGACGATGCCGGACAGGCTCACGAAACCGCCGCTGGCAATGCCGTTACCGATGACATAGGCCGGCACGCCGCCGGGTTGATTGAGGTTTAGCATACCGATCGCCGCGGCAATGCAGCCGAGGTTCATTACGAGTAGCAAGTACTTGAGTCGCAAGCGGGCGTTGATTGCGCCGAAAAGTAGATTGGTTGTCACGCTGGTGGCGGCGATGGGTATAAAGAGGTTGATGATGCGTTCACGCGTGAAGCCGTACTCATCACCGAGTGATGTGGCATGGAAAGTGAATGCCGTGCCGAACAACGCCCAGAACCCGAACGCAGCATTGAACACCCAAAACGAATAATCCCGCACGGCTTCGTCACGGGTGAACTCCCGTTCGATGTGCATATCGGGATTGTCGTGCTTCGGTGGTTCGGTACCGCCATCCATTTGCAGACCGTCCTCCTCCGGTAGATCGCGAAACAGCAGCCAAGCCAGCGGCGCCATGATCACAATGGTGCCGAGGCCCATGATGACCCACGCGCCATCGTAGCCGTGACGTTCCTTTAGCCACTCCATGGCCTTGGGTGAAAACGAAAAACTGAATGGCACGAGAATGCTGCTGGCGGCCATGGCCGAGATGGGCCTACCGCCGAT
>WTHG01000482.1 GCA_011523245.1 Verrucomicrobiales bacterium
CCCACCGGCCCCATCGAGGAGACCGAAAGCCCCTCCGGCACTTCAACCCCGGCCACCAATGGTGCAACCGTGACGTTAGCTAATTTAGAAAAACAGCACATCCTCGCCACACTCGCCCAATGCGAAGGCAACCGCACCCGCACCGCCGAGGTGCTGGACATCAATATCCGCACCCTGCGCAACAAGTTGAACGAATACAAGGAAGCCGGCGAAACCGTCGATTGACCCCCCATGCCGGAGGAGAATTCACCGCAACTCAACGATCTCCTTCAACAGGCACAAGCCGCCCGGCTTGCAAACCAACTCGACCTCGCCACCCGCCTGTTGGGAGTAGCGTTTGAAAAACACCCCGACGCTCTCCCCGTCGCCAAGGAACTTGCCCTCCTCCATCAACAACGCGGTGAATGGCCCGAAGCGCGCGACTGCCTTGAACTGATTCTTGCACAGGAACCACATAACACTCAGGCCTTAAATGTGATGGGCCAAATTTGCCAAGCTCAGGGCCGGTTACCCGAAGCCTTGGGACACTGGCAGAAAGCCGTGGAGATTACCCCCGAATATGCGGAAGTCTGGCAAAATATTGGTCTTGCCCACGAACATCTTGATCAACAACCAGAAGCGATCGCCGCCCATCAACAGGCCGTCCGGCTACTACCTGATAATGCCCGCGCCCACCGATTGCTGGGCATGGCTCAGCTTGATTACGGACTGTTGCCTGCCGCCAATCATTGCTTCGACCGCGCGCTGGCCTTGGCCCCCGACGATCCGGAAAATCAATGGCAACATTTCTTCATTCGCGCATTGGCCGGAGATTTCCCCCAAGCTTGGCCGCTGTACGAATGCCGTTTCCAGTTACCCGGGCGTACCACGCCGAAGCATGATTTCCCGCAGCCCCGATGGCAGGGCGAACAACTGCCCAACCAAACTTTACTCCTCCACGCCGAGCAAGGTTTTGGCGATACGCTTCAGATGATCCGGTATCTACCCCGCGTGTCTGAGCGCATAAAGCGTTTGATCCTCTGGGCCCCCGAGCCTTTGGTTCCTCTCCTGCAAACAATGCCGGATATTGATGAAATAGTCTCCCGCAAGACTGATACCCTCTCCTTTGACTTTCATCTGCCGCTCATGAGCTTACCCGGTATTTTTGGGGATTCACTCGAAACCATCCCCAAGGCCGTCCCTTATCTCGGCAACCCCACGCCCAGCGCCCAGCCTCCCCGCAAAGTCGGCCTAGCATGGGCCGGCTCCGGCAATCAACCGCTGGATCGCCGGTCCATTCCGGTGACCGATTTACCCCCCCTTTTAGAGGCCCCCGTGGAATGGCACAGCCTCCAATGGGGTCAAGCTGCCCCAAGCCCACTACAGAATCATTTACGGGAACTGACCAATTTCGCCGCCACAGCCGAACTCATTCGATCACTCGATCTAGTCATCAGCGTGGACACTGCCGTAGCGCACTTGGCCGGTGCTTTGGGGAAGCCAGTGTGGATTCTACTCAACCCAGCGCCCGACTGGCGTTGGGGACACGAAGGCTGCACCTCACCTTGGTATCCCACCGCCCAACTTCACCGCCGCGCCCCGAGCCAAACTTGGTCGCAACTTCTTAAATCTCTTTCTCACAAGCTAGGCCCCGTCCAGCCATAAAAAAACGGGCGGTCCGAAGACCGCCCGCTGATTTATTATAGGCCTCGTCGACTAGGAGAGAAGACGCAGAGAGTTCTGCGGCAACAAATTGGCCTGCGCAAGCATCGCTGTGCCAGACTGCACGAGGATGTTATAGCGGGCGAACTGCGTGCTCTCTTGAGCGACGTCCACGTCCTGGATACGGCTCACCGATGCCTGCAGATTTTCATTCAGGATGCTAACTTGCTCCTGAGTGAATTGCAGACGTTGAATGTTAGCACCCACCTTGGCACGGTGAGTCGCCACATTCTCAATGGCCGTCGCTATGGTCGACACAGCGTTGGAACTAGTCACAGCGAAAGCGCTGGCGATCACGCTGGTGACATCCACCGCGTTCAGGCTGCTGGCGTTCAAGCTCCAAGTATTACCATCGCTGTCCTTTGTCACAGACAGAGCGGAACCATCGAAGAGGCTCACTCCGTTGAAGTCCTTCGTGCCGATATCACTGATATAGTTCTTCAGCTCGGTGAACTCCGTATTGTAGTTGGTCTTGTCTGACGTGGACTTGGTACCGTCCAAAGCCAAGGTGGCCAACTCACTCATGCGATCCAGAGCCTTGCCGACTTTTTGTAAAAAGCCGTCTTGGGTCTGGCTGTAGGACAGCGAACTGGTCAGGTTGCTTTGAACACCACGATTACGCGAAATCTGCGCATCGAATTTGCTCGCCACAGCCAGACCGGCCGCATCATCAGCAGGATTAACAATCTTTGAACCCGAAGCGAGTCGGGACAAAGCCTTATTAAGCTTGCCTGTGGATTCGGTAAGCGTCCGCATAGTGCTGATCGCTCCCATGTTTGTGTTGATAACCATTGTTACAACTCCATTTGTACTAGTTTTAAAACGGCATCCCTGCCGTTGAAGCTTTTAGCGGGAGCTCCAACCCGCGTGAGTTACCGGGCGTCACGAGGCCTCGAAACTCTATTCGACGGATTCATTATTATCTTTAGATTAAATATTTATTTTTTTTAAAAAAGTAGCGGATGGCCCGAGAGGGACCATCCGCTATAATGCTTATATCTTGCTCATTACTCTTAGCTGAGAAGCCGCAGAGTGTTCTGCGGTATCAGGTTGGCCTGAGTGAGCATCGCGGTGCCGGACTGGACTAGTATGTTATACCGCGCAAACTGCATGCTTTCTTCAGCAACGTTTACATCCTTGATCCGGCTCACCGTGGCTGACAGGTTCTCATTCAGGATACTAATCTGCTCCTGGTTGAACTGAAGGCGCTGAATATTGGCGCCCACTTTGGCTCGGTGAGTCGCTATATTTTCAATAGCACTATTGATTGTAGACACCGCATTGGAGCTGGTCACGGCGAAGTCGCTGGCAATCACGCTAGTGACATCCACTGCGTTCATACTGCTGGCGTTCAGATTCCATGTGGCTCCTTCACTGTCCTTAGTAACGGCCATTGCAGTACCATCGAAAAGACTAACTCCGTTAAAGTCCTTAGTTCCGATGTCACTGATGTAACTTTTCAGCTCGGTGAACTCGGTGTTGTAGTTTTCCTTATCAGAGGCGGACTTGGTGCCGTCCAATGCAAAGGTGGCCAATTCACTCATCCTATCCAGTGCTTTAGTTACTTTTTGCAGGAATCCATCCTGAGTTTGGCTGTATGAAATCGCACTAGTGAGGTTGTTCGAAACGGCGCGGTTTCGATGAATTTTAGCATCCATTTTGGAGACTACAGCCACACCAGCTGCATCATCCTGAGGGCTAACAATTCTTGACCCTGAAGCCAATCGGGATAGGGCCGTGTTCAAACGGCGTGTTGATTCGCCCAAATGACGTTGGGCGCTCAAGGCACTATGGTTCGTATTAATGACCATTTGACAATTCCTTTTGTCGTGTTGTCACGGCATCCTTGCCGTCAGAGCTTTAGTTCGGGCTGCTCCCTCCCGTGTGAGTTACCAAGCATCACAAGGCTTTCACCATCTATATCGGTCGGCGGGGAGTAGACTTTAGAAAAAAAAGGAGCCTCCGATGGGAGGCTCCAAAAAATCTCTGTTTTTACGGGTTAAACCGACGTTAACAATACACCAGACACAAGGGGTTGATGGGAGTCATGTTATTAATGGAAAGCACTTTGTTGACGTGTTTCTCTTCCAAAATTAGGCCGGAATCGAGGAGTTTCATGTTGTTGGTGTTGAAAATGGGCCGGGCCAATTCCATGCC
>WTHG01000115.1 GCA_011523245.1 Verrucomicrobiales bacterium
CTCCACCACTGGCCGGAGGGCGCGGTTCAGGTTTTGGGTCTTATCCTTGGGATTGTAGTTGGCCATCTCGCGCAGCTTATTAGTGAGGTCGCGGTAGTTGTTGCCCTTGTCCTGCGGTAGGTTTTGGCTACCCATGGTGATGCGCTCAAAGAAGGCCTTGAACGAGTTGAAGTCGGCTTGGGTCCATTGGTCAAACGGGTGCTTGTGGCACTGAGCGCACTGGATGCGCACACCGAGAAAGCTATAGGCAAAGGCCATCGCCTTTTCTTCGGGCTGGCGGATATTACGTCGGGCCCAGAACCACGGCATGTCCTTGCGCTCGGCAAAATCCTTGGGATTTTTCTCCCGATGATACTGCGCCATTTCCTTAGCGTAATCGATGTAGGATTGATCCGGCTTGGACCGACCGGAGGCCAGCACGATGCCCTCCACAATCTCATCGTAGGGCTTGTTTTCGAGCACGCGCTTGTACACCCAGTTGTACCAATCGCTGCTGAGATTCACGTCACGCGGAATATATTGGCTCGCGCGGATTTGTTGCGGGCTGTTGCCTTGAAAATCATTAAGCTTGGTCGCCCACCAAGCGGCGTAGGCCGGGCGGCTTAGAAGTTCGTCCACCTTCTTTTGCCGCTTCTTGGAATCCTTACTGGCGAGAAAGGATTTTACTTCCTGCGCGGTCGGCAATGTGCCGGTCACATCCAGAGTCACCCGGCGCAGAAATTCCTGATCCGTGCACACTTCGCTCGGTACAATGCCAACCTTTTTCAGCTTGGTAGCAATCGCCTGATCGATCGGCGTGGTGGCGTTCACCTTCGGGTATTTGGAGCCTACTTGGTCGCTAATGGGCAACATCACCGGTAACGGCAGCACGCCATTGTCGTAAAATGCCACCACGTGCGAATCGCCCTTGCCGACCAATTTCACCTCGCCCAGATCGTTGACCGTCGCGACGCTTTCGTCATTGGTATCAAACCGCGTGAAAGCGGTCACATCCTCCACCGTGCCATCCTTCCAATAGGCCAAAACCTTAAGCTGCATGGTATCACCCACCTGTTTACCAACAAACTCCTTGGGGAATACCTCCAGCCGACCGAACGCGCCGGTTTCTTCCACATCCAGCTTCGCGCCGTCCTGAATCCACTTGAGCATCACATTGTGCTCCCAGCTGCCTTCGTCGTAGATCTCCCCTCCCTTGTGCTTTACCTGCTTAAGCGGTTTCTGGATGAACAAGCTCTTTGCGGGATTCTCGAAATCCACGCGAATGCGGTTTTCCGAGTCATCGGTGATAGCCTTGTGGTCTTTACCGAAATCATAGCCAAACAGGCTCAACTGAAAATCGCCGCGTCCCTGAAACGAGCCGTGGCACTCGCGCCCACTACAGCCCAGCTTACTGGCTAATGGGACTACGTGCCGCCGAAAGCTCGGGCTCTCCGCCTCCTCTGTTTTCCCGCCAAACCGTTGCTCCGCAGTCGGCAGTTTCTCCTTCGCCTCCAGCGGGCCGTTGAACGCCACGGTTGCGGCCACTAGAGGGAAAAAAAATCGTAATTTCATGGGTAGAGACATAAACGGCTAAATGCACCGCCGCATTCAAATTTTGTTTGTAAAACAATGCCGCAATGACTGCGTGAAAACAAGGCGCAAACAGGCCTTTACCCCATGATCTTGAACAAGCCCACCACGAACCCAATCAAAGCCAAAATAGCAATTACTGCCATGACTATATCGAATGATTTTTTTGGGGGGTGGTCCCTCATCTCCTTGCAGGGCTACGGAGAAAACCAAACATCCTCCGATGGGTCAAAGGGAAAAACCGCACAAAAAACTAAATGTGTCATAAATTCAAATAAATTGGCGCCGTTTTTTCCTGAATTTAGTCGCAAACGCCACAGACGCTTGGATTTCCGGTACATTGAGGCGACGGGCCGGAAGGGCCTTCGGCCAACGCGGGCGCGAAGGTGGAAAGCTGTTTCACCAGCTGATCCGAGCCGCAATGCGGGCATTTTTCATCGCTCCAATCACTGGATCGCAACAGTAATTCGCTGTTCTTCCCACAATCCGTACAATGAAACTCATAAATAGGCATGGACCGAAATTACCGTTAACATGCCTCTAAGTAAACCCGGGCCACGACGAACCGCGTGATTTGCTGTCGACCGATCTTAGCGGGTTTCTTAGCATCGGCACCGTGAAGCCCATAATTTCTCTCGGTTGCGCCTTATTCATGGCACTGTGTGCCTGTAAAAAAGAGACGAAGGCACTGAAGCATATCGAGCCCCCATCCGCTCCACCCAAAGCGGTGACCCAAGGACGGAAGATCACTCTGAATGAGGCGGAAGCTTTAGGGCGCGCCTTAGAGCAGGCCGTACAGAATCAAAACGCCGCCAAGTTTGAGACGCTATTAGATTTGGCAGCCATGGTCGCCCACGGCATGCCCCACGAAATGCGCGGCACAGCCCAAGCCATGGAAGTGACTCGGGGCATTCTCAGTACTTTAAGCGGTAATCTGCTCAAAAATCTGAGCGCTGGCGATTACCGGTTTCTGAGTGTGGAGAAAACCCCTGAAGGCGCCGCGGCTCACATGCGCCTGATCCCAGCAGATGGCAGCCTGAACTACCATCGACTCACAATTGGCCGCAACGCGGCCCAACAACCGGTAGCGGTGGATGTGTATGTATACGTCACCGGTGAACCCCTTAGCCACACCATCGGCCGCATGGTTGGGCAATTATCCGGTGGCACCGACGCCGACAGCCTGGCCATCGCCAAAGGCATGCAACGCGCCTCCGCCGCCCTGCAAGCCGGCAAACCCGATTCCGCGGAGGCCATCCTCAGCGCCCTCCCTGCGGCATGGAAAAAACAAAAAAGCATCATGCAAATGCGGATCTTGGCCGCCAACGGCGTGGCCGCCCAAAAAAAGCTGGACGGTAAGCCAATTGGCAACGCGTATCGGCACGCCATCGAGGCCTTTGAAACCGCGTTTCCTAAGGCGAATAATCTGCCGTTGTTACTGATGGATTACCATATTCTCGAGCAGAATTTCCCTCTTGCCGCTCAGGCATTGGATCAGCTCGATCAACAAGTGGGCGGTGATCCCTATCTGAACCTCATCCGCGCCAACATCGCGATCGGCCAAAACGATGCCGAGGCGGCCCAAGGATTCGCGGAGACTCTGATTAAAACTCTGCCAGATATGGCCGCCGAAGGCTATGGCATCCTGCTCGATCTGGCGATTCAGAGTAAAGATCACACGGAAGTCACCCGCGTGCTCAAGGCGTTGGAAGCCGAAACGCTCGTTCGGTTTCCGGTGAATTTCAACAACGCCAAACCCTTCGCCGACTACATGGCTTCCCCCGAATACAAGAAGTGGAAGGCCTACAAAAAAGAGGCTGAATAACCAAAATAAGGGAGATTTCGGACGCCTCAATGCCAAGCTGGCATTGCATTTGCTTCGACTGAGGGTACTGTGATGACCATGAACCCTACGCTAGGGCTGGCGTTTGGCGTGACGCTCACGCTGTTAAATGTAGGTTGCGGAATAACATTCCCCAACTCCGCCACCCCTGAAGCGGAACCAACATTGATCCGGATCCCTAATAATGCCAAACCGGATGAAGCCCCCCCCGTGACCGCCCTGCCCGGGGCTGAGAGTTCCGAGAAAAAACAGCCCGAAAGCAGGAAGCCGGAGCGGGACTCCAAGGGCCGCGCGCACGACCCCGGCAGGGATAACGGAGGCGAGAAGACGCACGAGAAAGGAGAGCACAGGGAGACAGAGGGGGAGGACACGCCCCCGGCCCCGCCCGCACCCAGCGAGCCCCCCCGCCCGGCCAAGCGCCAACAG
>WTHG01000438.1 GCA_011523245.1 Verrucomicrobiales bacterium
CGCGGCGTCGCCAGTGGGCTGCAGCTTTTGCGCCTCCATGCGGGCGAGCACAAAACGATCCAGCGGATCGCGCGCCCAATCGGCTCGCTGCACCTTGGGCGGTTGCGGTTTCGCGATTGGTTGAAATGCCCAAAGGGATTCATCAGTCGGCTTCGCCTCGCCGGTGGGCCATGGGGCACCGGATTTAACCCATCGCTCAAAATCGCGAATAACCGGCTCCGGCATCGGCTTATGGGCCGGATGGGTATCTACGGCACGAAAAATACCCACAATTCCGGCCGCCTGCACGGGTGTTATAGGTTGATCGAAACGGACCTTTTCCGTCTTTTTTGCCGAGTGGCAATCGTAACATTGCTTCACCAATACCGGCCGAATTTTGGCCTCAAAGAACTGCCGCTGCTCCGGCGACACCTCCGCCTGTGCGGCATGGAGCAGCGCGGGCAGCAACAGGATGGTGAGCCGAAAATACATTGGATTATTTCACCTTTAACTTCTTCCAAGCGGTAATGGTGCGTTGGAGGTTGGTCTTGGCGTCGCCGCGAATGCCGTAGCATTGGAAACCGATGACGCCCTTGAAACCGTTGGCTTTGAGCAGACCTAGCAGAGCAGCTTGGTCATAGTTGCCGCGGTCGAGGGTCTGGATGAGCTGGCCCCAGGTGTTGCCGTTGATCTCGGCGCCGCTGGTGCTCACGCGCCAGAGGAACGGTGCGGCATCCTTCAGCGCGGCGGCGAGGTCGGTCTTGGGTTCCACGCGCAGGAAATGGCAGAGGTTGAACATCACGCCAACATTGTCGCGCTTGGCCTTGCGGGCGATACGGACGGCGTCGCTCAGGCGGTCGATGTAAAAACCGGTGTGCGGGTAGAGCACAATTTTCACGCCGTGGGCCTTGGCTTTGTCGGCGATTTTCTGCACAAAGGTGACGGCTTGCTCGTCGGTGTTGTTGCGCTTGTTGCCCTGCACGTACAGCTCGAGAAATGTGTCTCGCCCCTTGAGATGGGGTAGGGCACTGAGAATGGCGGGATTGTAAGTGTGACCGTTGGCCCCGAGGCGTCCACCGACATAAAAACTGTAGAGCTTCAGACCGGCCTTATCGTAGGCCTTGAGGCGATCGGGCAGGGGAAGATCAGCGCCGAGATTGGCCGAGCCGATGCCATCGTAACCCAGCTCCTTGAGCACGGCGATGCGTTGCTCGACTTTGCCAAAATGCACGCCGTTTTGAAACGCAAACACCGGCCACGGCTTGTCGGCGGCGAGGAGGCTGACGGCCGTGAGAAAAACAAAATGAAAAAGTACGCGTCGCATGTTCAAAAATCAGTGCCGTTATGATACGCAAAAATCGACCTTTTCCAACCCCCAACTATTGTTCAACACTTAGGTAGGATAGGAGCCGTTTGCGGCATCATTCAATTCAATCGCTATGCGTTATCCATTTTTGCCATGGTCCTGACCACCGTTGGCCTCAAGCGCATCCCTTTGCCAAAACGAAGAAGATTATGGATCAACGTTTTCCGAACCAGTAGCGCGCGTTACGTCAGTACCTCTTTGATCACGTGGCCGTGCACATCGGTGAGGCGGCGTTGGATGCCGTTGTGGTAGAAGGTGAGGCGCTCGTGATCGAGGCCGAGGAGGTGGAGGATGGTGGCGTGGAAATCATGCGGGGTGATGGGGTTGTCCGCGGCCTTGAAGCCAAATTCATCGGTAGCGCCGTAGCTCATGCCGCCTTTCACGCCGGCACCGGCGAGCCACGCGGTGAAGCCGTGCGGGTTGTGGTCGCGCCCGTAGGTGCCGGCCTGAAACATCGGCATGCGGCCGAACTCAGTGGCGAACACCACCAGTGTGTCCTCGAGCAGGCCGCGTTGTTTCAGGTCGCGCAAAAGGCCGGCGACGGGTTGGTCGAGGATGCGGCCGTGCACGTCGTATTGTTCCTTCAACTTGAAATGGCCGTCCCAGTTGATGCGACCTCCGGAAGCGTAGGCGCCGTTGAAGAGTTGAACAAAGCGCACGCCGCGCTCGATCAATCGTCGGGCGAGGATACAGTTATCGGCGAAGGCAGCCTGATGTCGGTCGTCGCTGTCCGCGCCGTACAGTTTGCGGATGTGCGCCGGTTCAGCCTTGAGGTTGGCAGCCTCGGGCACGGTGAGCTGCATGCGCGCGGCCAGTTCGTAGCTAGCAATGCGCGCGGCGAGATTGGCGTCGCCGGGAAAGGCATTTTGATTTTCCTGCTCCAAAACGCGCAGGGCATCGCGCGCGGCCTTGTCTTGGGAGGCGGAAATAGTTGCGGGCCGTTTCAGGAACCGGATCGGCTTGGTGCTGCTGAAGGGTGTGCCTTGGAAGGCGGCGGGCAAGAATCCGTTGGCCCAGTTGTTCGGGCCGCTTTGTGGCATACCGCGTGGATCCTCGATAGCCACAAAGGCGGGCAGGTTTTGGTTCTCACTGCCAAGCGCGTAATTGATCCACGCGCCCATGCTCGGGAAGCCGTCGAAGACGAACCCGGTGTTCATGAAATTCTCCGCCGGACCGTGCGTATTGGAGCGGTTGGTGAGCGAATGGAAAAAGCACAATTCATCGGCCAGCTCGCCGATATGCGGCACGAGTTCGCTGACCTGTTTGCCGCACTGACCGCGCGGTTTGAAATCCCAGAGCGGTTTGGTGAGGTTGCCGTTCGGCCCCTGAAACGACACCAGTCGTTCATTGCCCGGCAGCGGCTGGCCGTGGCGCTTGACCAGTTCCGGCTTGAAATCAAACGTGTCCACATGGCTCAAGGCACCGGAGCAAAACACCTCGATCACGCGCTTCGCCTTGGGCGCAAAATGCGTGGGCCGCGGCGCGTACGGGCGTGTGGGATCAATGCGTGCTTCAGCCGCCCGGGCGTCCTCCGCCAACATTGCCGCCAGCGCCACACCGGAAAACCCGTGCATGGACTGCGTCAAAAACTGTCTCCGATGCATCATGGGATCATCAAAAAGGAACTGGTATTAAACAACACACGGCAGGCCTGCTCGAGGCCGTGTTGATTGGCGAGGGATTTAAGTGTGGCCAGTTCGCGGGCATTCGGTTCACGCGAGGTGGCCAGGCGAAAGGCGTGTTTCACCTGCGCCGCCGTATCATTGCCGGCCTCGCGCCGCACGCGTTCGGCAAAGAAGCCGGCCTGTCGGTTGGAAAAGGGGCTATTGAGCAGGCTGAGCGATTGTACGGGCGTGATGGAGCGGGTGCGGCGCGGTTTCATTTGGCCGGCATCGGGACAGTCGAAAGCGCCGAAGATGTCGACCGCCTGCATGCGTACCTTGTGGGCGTAGATCATGCGCCGCCAGCCGTTGGCTTCAAACGTTTCCTTGGGATGATAATCGGAGAGGCCGCCGCGTTGGTTGAAGAAATCGAATCCGCGCCCGCCGGATTTTAGGTTTAGTTTGCCGCTGACAAAAAGTATCGAGTCGCGAATCGCTTCGGCTTCCACACGCCTCGATGGGAAACGCCAGAGAAACCGGGTATCCGCATCGATGCGCGCGGCCTGTGCGTTGGGGCGGTTGGCCTGCATGTAAGTGCGGGAGGTGAGGATGAGACGGTGCAGTTTCTTGATGGACCAGCCTTGGCGTACGAACTCGCTGGCGAGCCAGTCTAGTAATTGCGGATGTGTCGGTGCCTTGCCCATCTTCCCGAAATCCGACGGCGTATCCACAAGGCCGGTGCCGAAATGTTTTTGCCAGACGCGATTGACCAACACACGCGCAGTGAGTGGATGATCCGGGCGGGTGAGATGCCGCGCCAAGGCCAGTCGCCTCTCAGGCTCAGTAGCGTCCTTTGGCTGCAATTTGCCGAGCATATTGGGGA
>WTHG01000384.1 GCA_011523245.1 Verrucomicrobiales bacterium
TAGCAGTATCACGGATGAAATTTCCGTGGTGAAAACCTGCAAAACCGAACTCTTCAATCACGCGCCGGCAAAATTATTCATGAACACCGGCACGGGACTGTTTGGGCGGCCCAGTATGGGGTCATGGGTAACATATGGATTGGGCAGCGAATCCCAAAGCTTGCCTGGCTTTGTTGTTTTACAATCGGGTCCACGTGGCCCACGTGGCGGTGCCGTCAATTGGGCCAGCGGTTTTCTCCCCACCACATTTCAGGGCGTCCCGCTACGCGGCAGCGGAGACCCCATTCTCAATCTCGCCAGCCCCAAAGGCGTGAATAGCCAATCGCAACGCGATTCACTTGATGCCTTGAAAGCTCTCAATCTCAAGCGGCTAATGGAAACTGGCGATGAAGAAATTCGCACACGCATTGCCAGCTATGAGATGTCTTATCAAATGCAATCTAGCGCGCCGGAGTTAATTGATATTTCAGGCGAATCCCAAGCCACGCTCGACCTCTATGGTGCCAAGCCCGGCCAGGCGAGCTTTGCCAACAATTGTTTATTGGCCCGCCGTTTGGTCGAACGCGGTACACGGTTTGTTCAACTCTACCATACCAACTGGGACCACCACGGCGGCCCCGGTGAAACCCTTACCAAAGACTTGGAAAAGGTGACGCACGATGTCGACCAAGGTTGTGCCGCGTTAATCAAGGACCTGAAGACGCGCGGCCTACTGAATGATACCCTCGTAATTTGGGGAGGGGAATTTGGCCGTACGCCAATGAGCGAGGCGCGTAAAACCCCCGGACGCAATCACCATATCGATGCCTTCAGCATGTGGTTTGCAGGCGGCGGCATAAAACCGGGAAATGTGGTAGGTGAGACGGATGAATTCGGCTTTGACTCCGTTGGGCGGGAGTGTCACGTACACGACTTGCACGCAACCATCCTGCATCTTCTAGGCATGGACCACGAGCAGTTAACTTTCCGTTTTCAGGGCCGCGACTTCCGACTCACGGATGTTGCCGGGCATGTGATCGAACCACTCCTCGCCTAATGGCGAATTGGCTGGAACAGATTCAGGCTGAAACAGCCAAACTCATCCCTTCGCGCAGTGCGATCCTGATCGCCGTTTCCGGTGGCGTCGATTCCATGGTCTTAGCCACCGCACTCCAACAAGCCGCCAAGGCTAATAAATGGCGACTGGTCATTGGCCATTTCAATCACCGCTTACGCGGCCGGGCTTCCAATTCGGATGCGCAATTGGTGAAACGGTTTTGCGTAAAACATAATCTGCTATTTCACAGCAGTAATTGGGAGAAGGATCAGGGGGCAATCAAGAAACACGGCCTTGAAATGGCGGCGCGCAAGGCTCGGTATGATTTCCTGAAAACAACCGCCTGCAAAACTCGCTGCCATTTCATCATCACCGCCCATCATGCTGATGATCAGGCAGAGACTTTCTTGTGGCGGCTGATGCGCGGCGCGGGCGGCAAAGGATTGGGAGGTATTCAATCTCTATCCACGATGGATCGCAAACCGAATTTAAAACTCGCGCGGCCGTTGTTGCATTTTAGTAAAGCGGATCTTCTATTGGCCGCAAAAAGTATCGGTATTCGTTTTAGAGAAGACGAATCCAATAACGACCCAAAACATTTGCGAAATAAGATTCGCACTCAACTTTTGCCGTACCTTAAGCGTCATTACCATCCCGAGATTGAACATCCGATTCACCAGTCACAAACACTGGTCGCGGCTGATGCGGATTTTGCTGCACAGTATGCTCTCGATTGGCTAAAGGATTCTACCGATACAGCATTCGAAAAACTACATGTCGCAATTCAACGTTGGGTGCTATGGCATCAGATAATCGAGCAAGGCATCGAGCCACAGTTTTTTATGGTCGAAGAATTAAGAATGCACGTCGGCCAGCCGTATTCAATCAACCCTAGTCAGCAGCTGCAACGGGACGCCCATGGCCGCCTACATTGTGTATCCACGCCAAACCTTTCTCATTCACTGAACGAAGCAATCATTTCCCCAAGATTTTCATGGTCTCAGCAAACACTGGGTTCTACACGGATTGAATATCGACTTGCTTCCCGACGCCCAAAAACATTTTGTGGCGAGGTATTCGATGCGGACCTCATTGGATCTACGGCTACCCTCCGCCATTGGCGGAAAGGCGACCGATTTCAGCCGATTGGGAAAAATAGCGCATCCAAACTAAAAAAGCTCTTCATCAATGCCAAAATCTCAAACATCGAAAAACGCTCGGCAGTATTGGGGGTCACAACGGATGGCGAAATCTTTTGGGTGGAGGGGTTAAGGATCGGGGAATGGGCCAAGGTAACCCGCGATACCCAACGTTTATTATTGTGGAAATGGTCAAAAATCTAAGGGTTTGGCCCGAATCTCCGTTTGTGATAGGCTATACTGCCGAGGCCATTAATGGATAATCAGGACAACAATCAGGAAAGCTCCATGCGTCCATGGATCATTTACCTCGTGATTTTCGGGGCAATTTTCATGCTGCTCATGGCCGGTCGAAACAAGACCGAGGACTCGGCCGAAATCACCTATGATCAATTCATTGGAATGATCACCAACAAGGTCGAGGGGGACGACATTTTAATTGAGGCGAAAATCAAATTTTCCCAGGCATCCGAGCTAAAGGAAATCACCGGTAAATCTAGGGAAACGCGCGTTGCGGAAAACGCTGATGAAAACGGATCTACGGCTCTTGTCTTTGTCCGCGAGAATGGGAAAATTAAGGAATCCTCCTTTCGCCTTCGGTCCACAATTCCTGAAGATCATCAGGCACTGATTATCGGCCACCCAAAAGTCGAGCAGGAACAGGAGAGTACGCTTCTTTACAGTTTCCTGCTCACGATTCTCCCGTTTCTACTGATCGTATTCTTCATTTACTTCTTCTTCATCCGCCAAATTAAAATGGCCGGCAAAGGCGCAATGAACTTCGGTAAAAGTAAGGCCCGCGCGATGAACAAGGATAAGAACAAAATTACGTTCAAAGATGTGGCAGGTGTTGAAGAAGCTAAGGACGAAGTCTTCGAACTGGTCGATTTCCTGAAGGACCCAAAAAAATTCCAAAAACTCGGCGGCCGTATTCCGAAGGGCATTTTAATGGTAGGCTCTCCCGGCACGGGCAAAACACTGCTGGCCAAGGCCATTGCGGGCGAGGCTGACGCCAGTTTCTTTAGCATCAGTGGCTCGGATTTCGTTGAGATGTTTGTTGGTGTAGGCGCCAGCCGCGTTCGCGATATGTTTGAACAGGCCCGGAAAAGTACGCCTTGCTTGGTGTTCATCGACGAAATTGACGCCGTCGGTCGCCATCGCGGGCACGGCTTGGGTGGTGGTAACGATGAGCGCGAACAAACGCTCAACGCACTGCTCGTTGAAATGGATGGTTTTGATTCCCAAGAAGGCATCATTATCATTGCAGCCACCAACCGCCCGGATGTCCTCGACCCTGCATTGCTCCGGCCCGGCCGGTTTGACCGTCAAATCACTGTGCCGCTACCGGATGTACGCGGACGCGAATCCATTCTGAAAGTCCACGCCAAGAAAGTGAAGCTCGCCAAAGAAGTGGATCTTTCGGTTATTGCCCGCGGCACACCGGGGTACTCCGGCGCAGAATTAGCCAATCTCCTCAACGAAGCAGCCTTGTTAGCTGCGCGTAAAAACAAAAAGCGGATACGCATGATTGAGCTTGAGGAAGCGCGCGACAAAGTACGTTGGGGCCGGGAGCGCCGCAGTCTCGCGATGAGCGAGGAAGATAAAACACGCACTGCCTGGCACGAAGCCGGTCACGCGATCCTGAATATACT
>WTHG01000239.1 GCA_011523245.1 Verrucomicrobiales bacterium
GTGTGGGCGTTGGAGAAGTTCACGCCGCGCGCTGCAAGTTTGTCGATATTCGGCGTGAGCGCGGCGGTGGGCGAGTCCAGACAGCCGATCCAGTCGTTCATGTCATCGACTGCAATGAACAGAACGTTTGGCCGGTCCGCGGCTTCAGTAAGAACCCCGGCCAGTAGAAACAGCAGACCGAGTAGTACACGGGATGGGGTGGACATTGATCTAGTTCTTTTCATCATCCGTCAAGGGGCGCCGTCCCTTGAACGGCCCATGAGGCAGGCGTTTTTCGTAGGCTTCCATTTGTTTGTACACCTTGGGGTCGAAGTCGGGGTTCACCTTGGGGATGCGGGCGTTAACGGCTTTGAGGTAGCGCATCATTTCGTTGAAGAGGGCCTGATGGCGCTGGGGTTGTTTGGCGGCGAGGTTGGTGGTTTCGGCTTCGTCTTTGGCGAGGTCGAAGAGCATGGGGATGTCATCGTGGCCGTAGAAATGGATGACCTTGTCCGTGCCGGAGACAATGGCGGAGTGCGGCATGGAGGTGCGGTTGTGCGGGTAATGAAAATAAAGGTGGCGCTTGAGGAAAGCCTCGTCCGGTTTTTTGCCGCGCAAATAGCCGGCGAGGGAGACGCCGTCGATGTCCTTTAATTTGCCGGGCTGACCGCCGGCCCAGTCGACGAAGGTGGGCAGCAGATCGTAGTTCACCACATTACCTTCGAAGGTGCTGCCGGCCTGAATGCCGGGGCCGCGCACGATCATCGGCACGCGGATGCCGCCCTGCCATACCCACCATTTGTGGGCGTGCATCGGCTGGGTGAGCTTGGGGTGCAGCTTGAGTTCCTTGTGGCGATAACCGTTGTCGGACATGACGACGACGTAGGTGTTGTCGGCAAGGCCAGTTTTCTTGAGCTTGGCGAGCACGTTGCCGATGCACCGGTCGAGATCCTCGGCCATGCCCAGCCAGATGGCGGGATCCTGTTTGCGATTGATGTTGTCGGCCGTCCTGCGGGCGCGCTTGTAGTAGGCTTGGACGGAGGGATGTTTCACGTACTTGGCGCGAGTGGCGGGCAGGCATTCGCGGCCCTCGTGCATGGCGTAGTGCGAGATTTGCAGATAGAACGGGCGCTTCGCCTGGGCCTGCGCGTCGATGAAATCCATCGAGCGTTGGGTGACGCTGAACATTAGTTTGGGGTCGGTGAGATCCTCGGGCAGTCGGGCGACTCTACCAACGGTGTTGCCGGGGTCGTTGGTGGTATCGCCGTCATGCGCGATGTACCCCTCATCGCCGGGGTCGCCGCGCATATGCCATTTACCAAAATGCGCGCTCACATAGCCCAACGGCTTGAGCGCCTCGGGAATGGTGACAGTATCGGGATCGATGGTCATGTCCGAGATGCACGAGATCACCGGTAGGCCGCGCGATTTCTTGACGTTAAAATAATCCTGCCCGAGCGCATTCGAGAACACGGTGAAGCCATTGCGCGGGGAGGATTGGCCGGTCTGCACACACACACGCGAGGGCGAGCATTGCGGCGAAGCGTAGGCGTTGCGGAACTTCATGCCCTCGCGCGCCAACCGCTTGAGATGCGGCATCTGCAGCACGGGCATTTTGGAATTGGCCATCGCCTCATCAAAGGCAATCGGCGTGCCGTTCCACGCCCAGTCATCAATGAAGATGAAGACGATGTTGGGCGGGCGTTGTTCAGCCTCCACGCAAAACGTTAGGGCAAAGAAAAGCGTCAAGAAACGGATCATGATCGGCGGTGAATGTGCGTCAAAGCTAATGGCGTGGCGAGTCAATTGGGGAGCACAAGGTCACCGCCGTTTTTCCACGCGTTCTTTCAACCGCTGGAAAAGTCGGGCCTTGGTGGCGGCATGGGCGGGATCGTTGGCGAGATTGGTGAATTGCTGCGGATCCTTTTCCATATCATACAACATGAAGCCCTCCCGCTGGGTGCGTTTGGAGGCGGGATACCACATGAACGCCCATTTGCCGGAACGCAGGCCATGCCCCCGGGCCACCGTGATCCAGGCATCTTTCCGCGCCAGTTGGGCACCGGGGTTGTTGAGCAGCGGCACCAGGCTTTGGCCCTGTGCCTTGGGTTCGGGCGGAAGGCCGGCCAGTTCGACGAGGGTGGGGTAGAGATCGACGAGCTCCACGATATGGTTGGAACGGCCCCCCTGTTTTCTGCCGGGCGCAGAAATGATCAACGGCACGTGAATGGCTTCGTTCCAGAGGACACCTTTCTTCCACATCTGATGTTCGCCGAGTAAGTAGCCGTGGTCGGAGACGAAGACGACGATGGTGTTGCTGCGAAGCTTGAGATGATCGAGCCCGGCCATGAGGCGGCCGAATTGTTCATCCATGTAGGTGACGGCCCCGTAGTAGCCGCGGCGCACTTCACGGACGGCGGTTTTCTTGAGATCCATCATGCGCCCCTTGGAGCCGGAAGGCATGTCGGCGTGATCGTCCTGCGGAAAATCCGGATAAGCCATTCGTTGGGCTTCATAAGGTTCAAGGCTACCCTCGGTCGCCACAAACGGAAAGTGCGGGCGCACCAAGCCGACAGCGAGAAAGAAGGGCTTGGCCTTGCCTTGGCGTCCTTTGAGCAGTGCGAGAGCCTTATCGACGGCCATGGTGTCGGCGAGTAACCCGGTGTCCTTATCCGCTACTTCGAGCACAGCGTAATCGCCGCGGATGGAAGGATGCATCTTGTAGGCGATTCCAGCACGATGCGCGGCGGCCCACTTGATGCGTTCGGCGGGGTAATGCTCGGCGGCGTCTGGATGCGTGTAATCGGCCAGTTTGCCGGGCGTCATCGTTTCGAGGGCGGTGATATTATGGGCCTCGTGCCAGGAAGCGGCATGATCCGGGCCGGACGTCCCTTGTACAATGTCGATGGGGATACCCATGTGATAGATCTTACTCACGCGCGCGGTCCAATAACCGTGGTTGGCAAAGTGTCGAGGAAGGGTTACCCGGTTGGGAACGACCTTGCCTCCGTTGCGCATCACGCCGTTCACCAACGGATACTGGCCCGTCATGATGGAGGCTCGCGAGGGGCCACAGAACGGAAACTGACAATACGCCCGCGTAAAGCTAACGCCCGACTTGGCAAACCGGTCGAGGTTAGGTGTCTTGGATTCTGGATGGCCTAGTCCGCCGAGGGCATAGTTTAGATCATCAGATATTACAAAGAGCACATTTGGTTTAGTGCTCTCTGGTGTTGCCCAAAGGCCTCCACCCCCAAAAACACTTAGCGCTATGATGGGAAATATTTTGTTCAATTATTTAATTTTGGTTGGAGGACTACCGTTTACTGATTCATAAAAGAATTTAAACGAATTAGTTCTGGGGTTGTACCTGTAAACATTATGACGCGTAACCTTGGAACCCCAAGAGGTTAAAAACCATAAATCTTTATGCCCGTCATTTTCGCAGTCCTTCATTTTAAGATAACGCAATCCACCAGGGTCCCTATAACGTTTGGTGTCGAAAACGTGGTTATCCGTATCTCCCTCTAAGGATATTGTTTGAATCACCCTTTGGGACTTCTTGTCGATTATTGTCATGCTGGAAGTACATTTATTGACCCAATTCAACTGCACAAGATACTCGTCAAAGCTAACTTGAGTAAGATGTCGGATCTCTTTGTCCGAAGCATGGGCTGTCATGAAGAAGTTTAACAGAATCATTGAGATGAGAATTATTTTCATTATATGTTTTCACAGCTTTCGATCAGTTGCTCTGGGTTTCAAAACCATCGTGCCGACAATCTGTCCACTCCTGAGTGTTTTACTGTCGAATCTTACTTTGCGGGCGGCTGGTAGGCATTTTCGT
>WTHG01000287.1 GCA_011523245.1 Verrucomicrobiales bacterium
TAACGGTCCTGCTCATTGCCATCGCGAGAGAGCTGAATCTCCTCTTTCCCTTCCGTCGTTCGGATCCACAAATTATGATCACGCAGAAACGCGCGCCATTTGCCGTCGGGAGATTTCCAGTGATCCTTGCGTAAGGGCTTCTCCGGTTTTGGCGGCAGGTCCACTCTAGCCGCCAACGCGTCCCGCGCCTTGTCAAATTTCGCCTTGTCCGAAAACGCCTGACGCTTGCCGGCCGCACCATCCACCAACACCCATTCGCGGCCATCGCGCAACCGGTTCTGGTACCAGAAATGCGGTCCTCCCAGCCACTGCGGCGAAATCCGTTCCTTGAACACCTTCCCGCTGATCTGCCCACGCAGCGAATAGGCCCGCTCGTAATCCGCTTTCGTTCCCTGCCCCTGCGCCGTTTGCCACAGCGCGCACATCGCGATCCAAAGAAAAAGCCTATTCATGAACGGCCACAGTGTTCGGCTAACATCCAAGGCAGTCAAGGCCCACCGTTTACACTTCAACAATCAAAAATCACCAATCGATATTCATCAACCATCCCAACCCGATTGCCATCCAGCGAAAACGCCAGACACTGCACCCACTTCGCCGGCCCCTTGACTGTGGCGGGCGGAGGCGCCGCAAAAGATGCAACGGCAAAAGTCAGAAGGCTCAAGCAACGCAACAGCACGGAGTGATTATCAGTAGCTGACACCGATTGGCAAGTGCCCGGCTAAACGAGCTGCTTGATGGGCTGGGCGTTGGTGATGACGCGCTGGACCTCGGCGGGGAGGTTGTTGCGCAGGCGGAGATTCGGGATGTCGAAGAGCGTGTGCATCACCGTGCCGAGCAGCATGTTATTGGTCACCAGATCCGCAGCGGGCGCGCTGGCGGTCTTGTCGCTCTGGCCAATCACTTGGCCCATGTTCAGGCCGCCGCCGGCAAAGGCGAGCGTGCACAGGCGGCCCCAGTGATCGCGACCACCCCGATTGTTGATGCGCGGAGTGCGGCCAAATTCACCGGTGATCACGAGCAGAATCTTTTCGCTGAGCCCGCGGTGTTCGCAGTCCTCAATAAACGCGCTCACCGCCTTGTCCACTGCCGGGCCAAGAATAGGCATGCCGTCATCAACGCCAAAGGCGTTGCCGTGCATATCCCACCCAGTGTTGGTGACTGTGACAAAGCCACAACCGGATTCACACAAACGACGGGCCATCATCATCTGTTTTCCCAATGCCTCGGGCGAAAAGCCGGGGATGGCTTTGCCATTCTTTTTCTTCTTCGGTAAACCTTTGGGAATTTTGATGTGACCGGTATCGTAACGCTCCACCCAACGCGGGTCTTCATCGGAAAGATCAAACACCTTCGACACACCGCCGAGGATAACGTCGAACGCCTGCTGCTCAAACTCGCTGGCGCTCTCCACACCGCCCTTGTCGGCGAAGCGTTTCAGCTCATCAAGCTGATTGAGCAAGCCGCGCCGATCCTCGAACCGGCCGCTGGGCAGGTTCAGCTTCATGTCATTGAGAATGTCGCTACCCTTGCTCGGGTCAAACGCCGCGTATGCCTGTGGCAGATCGCCAATGCCGGTAATGCGGCTCGGTACGGCGCTTAAGTCTTTATAACGCTCACCCATCGCTGCCGGCACCACGAGGGTATTGTTCGGCAAGCCGGTCTCGCCGTTGTTCAACCCCGCCACGCGCGCGAACAAGCTACCCATGCATGCCTTGGTGGGATTGCCGCCGGCCGCCACGAGCGCCGCGGCGCTGGCATGGCTGCCGTTGCCGTGGGCGAAGCTGCGCACCACGGCCATCTTGTGTGCCAGCTTGCCGAGCATCGGAAAATGACTGCCAAAGGTCACACCCGGCAGGCTCGTCTTGGTTTCACCAAACATCGCCCGATACTCGTTCGGCGCGGACATCTTCGGGTCAAAGGTCTCGATATGCGTTGGGCCGCCCTGCAGGTTCAGCATCACCACGCTTTTGCCGGTGAGAATGTTGTCGCCCTCGCCCGCCATTGCGCGCGTGGCCAGCAACCGTGGCAACGTCAACCCGCCCAAGCCTAGCGCACCCACGCGCAAAAATTCACGCCGACTGGCGCCTTCGCAGTTGTGAACTGAATCGTTGGAGGTGATGCGGATCATGATGAATCAGGGTTAGGCCAGCAGCTCGGTGAGCATTCTCATTCTTAGTCCCTAAGACTAGGTTGGTGGGCTCAATTATTCAATGATAACGTTTCTTTTATTGTCCACCGCCGCGGTTAGTTTCAAGGAGCGATATGAAAAAAATCTCTGCTCAAAATCGCCGTGACAGACGCTTCAAAACTGCCGCCGCTTTCGCGATACACCTTGTGCGTTGCACGCTGAGAAGTCAATGCGTTGGACTAGATTCAATTCGATCATAAACCATCAAAATGATTAGAAACATACCCATTCATGGCTCGACCACAGGCAGCCCGTTGACTATGTAGATAGGCATGTTTATACGATCTCTTCTCCTTTTTTATTTGATACAAATGATGAGCGTGAGTGCAGCGGATACACCTCTCCCAAAAGTTAAAGTAGAGAATATTAGGCGGGCATTTCACAACGGAGAACACAATGCCTTTACAGATCTTATTAGCTGGAAAGGGAAAATTTGGCTGACGTTCCGATCATGCCCAGATGGCCATATGGTATTTCCCTCCTCACGGATCATCGTATTGAATAGCGGCGACGCCCGAACTTGGCGGAAAGTCCACGAGTTTTCCATGCCCCTCAGGGACACGCGTGACCCACATTTTCTAGCCTTCAAGGGACAACTTTTCGTTTACACCGGCACTTGGTTTTCCGGCGAAGGTGAACTGCCTCGCAATCGATACGACATCAATAAACACCTCGGCTACGGTGTGAAAACAGCAGATGGTAAGAACTGCTCAAAACCCTTCCAATTAGAAGGCACCTACGGCCATTACATTTGGCGGGCCGCCACCCATAATGACAAAGCGTACCTTTGCGCCCGCCGTAAACGCGGCTACTCCGAGAAAGAATCGGGTGCCGGAGCCACGCCAATTATGGAAAGCGCCATGCTAGAAAGCGATGACGGCATCAACTGGAGGTACCGCTCTCTTTTCCAGAAAACAAAAGGTAATGAAACAGCGTTCCTCTTTCGGAAAAACGGAGAACTTCTGGCAATCAGCCGCTCGCAAGGCCGCGAGCCTGCGTTGCTGGTGCAATCAAATCCACCCTATCAAATTATGAAACGTAAAACGTTAACCGAATATATCGGTGGCCCGTTACTTACCCGCTGGAAAGAAAACTACGTTGTAGGCGGCCGCCGCTTTACCCCGAACGGCACGCGTACTGTTCTCTACTGGCTGCAAGACGAGGAGCTTAAGAAATTTGCCGACCTGCCCAGCGGAGGTGACACCTCCTACCCCGGCTTCGTGGAGCTCGATGATGGAACGGGCCTTGTCTCATGGTATTCCAGCCATGAGAAAGATGCGAACGGCAAAACGATTACCGCAATCTACCTAGCAGATCTGAAGCAGCAGTAGGCGGCTCATTTGCCCAAAGGATGTTCTTTCAGTAGGTCCTCTACGGTGTAGAGGTCTCTTTTATCCTTCACTAGGGCGCGGACTTTAGCCACTTGCTCTGGAGCGATCGGAGAGGCTTTGTTGCCAAAACTATTGCGAGCGAAGGTAAGGACGGCGGCGATTTCATCATCCTTCAGCAAATGCTCGAACGGCGTCATCGGCACTTGACCGGGGTACTTGACGCCCTTCACCGTGATCGGACCGATAAGGCCTTTGAGCGTGAGTTTGATGAGGCGTTCGTCGTCCTTGAGCATCCATT
>WTHG01000206.1 GCA_011523245.1 Verrucomicrobiales bacterium
TCTTCGGTCCGGGCGGGATGCTCCGGAGAGGGCAGGGATTTACCGTGGACTGCCACTTGGAGAGCTGGAAGAAAGCCGGGGCTGAATACGAGTTTTTCGGCTGCCTCGGCGGCGAGCCCCGAACTCCAATCGGCATAGAGTTTGACACGCGGTAGAGCACCCTTAAAAACCGCCAGAGTTAACGGACCATCTGGCGCCGCTCGAAGTTTCAATCCGGTTACTTCCGACCGGGTATCCACTTCAAATGAAATGGCGCTTTCAAAACGGCGCTTCACAGGATCCAAAACGGCGTTCAGGGCATTGATGTAAACGGGCCGATAGGGATTTGGAAACTTTTTGCGGATGGTGCTGCTGGTGTGCTGGTTGCCGGTCTGGCAAAGTAGATAACGCGTGCCGGTGAGTTCCCAATAGCGAAGTATTTGGTCGTGCTCTCTGGGAACATCGGTGGGGTCGGTCACCAGAATGCCAGATTGTCGAAGCGCGTCATCCAGCCCTTGGGTGGCAAGCTCTCGGATCATTTGGATTTGATCCCGCGAGTGAAGTTGCTGAAGGCGTTGGTTGGCAATTTGATAGGTGGCCTGCAGAACTTCGGGATCCCCTTCACTATCCATGATCGCCTGACTTCCCGCCAATTGGCTGAAGTGTTCGACCACTTGGGGCGAAGCTTGTTGCGGTCCTCCGATCATCTCCTTGGCGGTATTGATGAAGGCGGCCAGTTGTTCCGCCGACTCATACCCCATCATGTCCTCCATGAACCGGGTGGCGAGTTGATATGCCCGGGGGCTTTCAAATTGTTTTGGATCCAATTTCACAGGGGCAAAACATTGATCGGCAATGAACGTGTCCAAGGAATGAAAGGATTCAAGAACAGCCAGCCGATCCGTACCATTGGTAATCGCGGCGGCGACGTGCGGCGGCGTGCCCCAATCAAACAGCGGTTCTCGGGGTGGTCCGGGATCGGCTTTGTAAAAAAGGATCAATGTGACTAACAGCAAGACCACGGCCAGCACACCTTTGTAGATGATTGCCTTGCCAGAGGATCGTGTCGTGTCGTCCATGAGTGGGGACTAGCAGATTTTTTACCTCGAAGAAAGCTTTTGCTCATGGCAACGGGCTCCTACAATTCGCGCATGAAAACGCTTTGGGGTTTCGGATTGATTTTACACACAGCTCTCATCGCCGCACAGGTGGAGGAGAAGCCCTTGCTCGTGCCAACTGAAGGGCGTACGGGATATCTCCGCCTCACCCCGCAGCAAACGGGCCTGTCGCCCAAAAGTGTTTATCAACCGCTTGAGAATGTGCCGATTCGTGAAACCGGCCATTCCGGTCTGGCAGCCGGCGATGTGAATGGCGACGGCCTTGTGGATCTCTACGTGTGTGGCATGGAAGAGCCCAATGCATTGTACTTGAACCGCGGGAATTGGAAATTTGAGGACGTGGCCGAATCGGTCGGGGTGGCTTGTCGCGGCTGGAGGCTCAGTGGGGCAGTAATGGTAGATGTGGACGGTGATGGAGACTTGGATCTTGCGCTGACATCGCTGCTTGATGGTCGAAACTTCATGTACCTTAATGACGGTAAGGGGCGGTTTACTGAAAATCTGGATGTAGGTTGGGTATATAATCCTCGTGGCGGTACGGTTTCCACATCTTTTGCAGATGTGGATGGCGATGGCGATTTGGATATGTACACCACGGGTTTCGTGAAAAAGTTTTTGAACGAGGAGCTGGATATGGACTATGCCCTAAAAGTCCAGAAAATGGGGCTGGATGCACTACAGAACAATCGCCCTTTGCCCGAGCTGTTTTGGGAATACTACGACATCGATTCCAAGGATCATATCCAGGGACTTCAAAAAGGAGAGGATGCCGTGCCTCAGATGAGGCCGGCCTATATTGAAGATCACCTTTATCTTAATGATGGCACGGGCGGGTTTCGCGCGGTGGCTGATCGGGAACGCCGGTTTGTGGATTATAACGGACGGATACTGAAGCGACCACGGGATCCCAGCCATGAAGCGATATTTCGGGATGTTGATGGGGACGGCGATCCGGATTTGTATGTGACCGCGGATTTCGCCAACCCGGACCGGTTATGGTTGAACGATGGCCGCGGCTATTTTCGGCAGGCCCATCCGCTGGCCATGCGCCGGACAAGCCAGTTTTCTATGGGACTGGATTTTACGGATGTCAATAGGGACGGACACTTGGATTTCCTGACGGCCGATATGTTGAGCCGCTCGCACAAGCGGCGTAAAACCCAGATGGGAGACATGCAGGTTACCGAGTCCGGCATCGGCCTGATTCAAAACCGGCCACAGATCATGCAGAACACGCTCCAGCTCGGCCGCGGCGATGGTACCTGGACGGAAGTGGCGCAGTTAAGCGGGCTGAAAGCCACCGAATGGTCCTGGGGCGTGTCGTTTACCGATGTGGATCTCGATGGCTACGAGGACCTCATTGTGGCCACCGGCATGACCCGGGATTTTATGGATTCTGATACGCAGAACCGCATTACAGAGACCGGTCGGGATTCCAATAAACTGGAGGACCTATTGCTTACCCGCGAATGGTTCCCCAAGCTCCCTACTCAAAATGTGGTGATGCGTAACCAAGGGGACCTGACCTTTAAATATAAGAGCAAGGACTGGGGCTTCTCGGCTGAGGCCGTGAGCGGAGGTTTGGTGCATGCGGATTTTGATGGCGATGGCGATCTGGATTTGATCTTTAACAACTGGACCGATCCCCTAGAGATATATCAGAATGAAACCGTGGCCGCCCGCATCGCCGTGCGGTTGGTCGGGCACGGTGTCAATTCACAGGCTATTGGAGCCAAGGTGCGCTTATTGGGCGGTCCCGGAGGCCCCAAACCCATGGAGCATGAAATCGTTTGCGGAGGTGGCTATGCGTCCTCCAGCGATAACCTCATTGTCTTCGGCACCGCGGATAGAACCGAGGGTCTGGCGCTGGAAATTATATGGCGCCGCGCCGATGGCACACTGCTCAAGGCCTATGTTTCCAATGTTAAGCCTAATCACCAGTACACAATTCACGAACCTGCTACTGGTGAAACTTACCAAATTCCAAAGCCCGCATTGCGTTCGCCATTGTTTGAGTCGGCCGATGAACTTTTGTACATCCAGCACCCTGATGATCCCACGTTGGAAGCGCGTGTTAAACACAACGAGTTGCCCTTTGACGATTTTGCCTACCAATCGTTGTTGCCTAATCGCCTGAGCCAACTCGGGCCAGGAGTAGCCTGGGCCGATCTGAATGCTGATGGGCGCGATGACCTAGTGATCGGCTCGGGCCGAGGTGGTGAATTGCTCATCCACCTGAGCGGTGAATCGGGCTGATTCGAAGGTCGTATGGGGCCGCGCAATGCGCTTGATCTGGCCGGGGTGCTGGTGTGGCCAACGGCAAACGGCAAGGCCCGCATTCTTGCCGGCCAGTCCAATTACGAACAGCCGGATAAAGCCTTCATGGAGCCAGCATCCGTCCGCGGCTTTGAATTGGGCGATACCTTGAGCCCCACCGGCTTTACCTTGCCTGGCAGTCCGTCTACCACCGGCCCGTTGGCTTCGGCTGATGTGGATGGCGATGGCGATTTGGATTTGTTTGTGGGCGGCCGCACGGTGGCCGCGCGATACCCGGAACCGGCTGATTCGTTCCTGTACCTGAACCAAAACGGCGAACTCAAGCCGGATCCCGTGAACAATCCGGCCTTCAAAAAATTGGGGCTGGTGAGCGGCGCTGTCTTTGGGGATCTGGATCTTGATGGCGATGCCGACCTAGTGCTGGCCATGGAATGG
>WTHG01000258.1 GCA_011523245.1 Verrucomicrobiales bacterium
GCTGTTTGTTTGTGTTCTGTTGTTAGTTTTGGCTATCGCCTAAATCTGTAATTTTAACCCTCAACCGACTGCGCCAAAGCACGGCGCAGCCGGTGATGGGTCAAAGCCCCTGCGGGTTAGAGCTGGTAACCTTCCTCACCATGGTCGGCCACGTCAAGCCCTTGTATTTCCTCGTCTTCTGTGGAGCGAATTCCGCCGCAAAAGACACCGGCAATTTTCAATGCAATGTATGACACCACACCGGACCAGATGATAGTGACAATCACGCTTACAATCTGCCCCTTAAGATTGTTCTCGATGTACTCAGCACCAGTGTCCGCCTTAATGAAGAACAAACCCGTGAGCAAGGCACCTACGATGCCACCCACACCGTGAACTCCGAAGACATCAAAGCTGTCATCGTAACCAAGCTTGTGCTTCAGGGAGGTGGCGGTCCAGTAGCAAACCAACGCCGCAGCGGCACCAATTGCAATCGAGCCCATTGGGCCAACCGTACCGGAAGCCGGCGTAATCGCCACCAAACCGGCTACTGCGCCAGTAGCGATGCCCACGGCGGTTGGTTTTCCCCTAAGGATCCATTCCGTCATCATCCAGACAAAGGCGGCAGTCGCTGTCGCTACTTGGGTGACTAGTTGAGCCATACCAGCTACACCATCGGCGGCCAGTTCACTGCCGGCATTAAAACCAAACCAGCCGACCCACAGCAATGCGGCGCCAATCAACACAAACGGCACATTGTGCGGCGGCATCGGGGATTTGGGATAGCCTTCGCGTTTGCCCAACACAATGCAGGCCACAAGCCCGGCAATACCGGCATTGATGTGCACCACTGTGCCACCTGCGAAGTCAATGGCGTGCCATTTTTCGGCGAGATAACCGCCACCCCAAACCATGTGCCATACCGGCAGGTAGGAGAAGGTGAACCAAAGTGTAAGGAAAATCAGGACCGCACTGAATTTCATCCGTTCGGCAAAAGCGCCAACAATCAGCGCCGGCGTGATGATCGCGAAGGTCATCTGAAAGGTGAAATAGACGGATTCAGGGATCGTCCCGCTGACCGTATCCACTCCCACGCCTTTCAGGCATACCTTAGCGAAATCACCAAAGAATTGGCCATCACCGCTGGAAGCCACGCTGTAACCATAAATGGTCCAGAGCAAGGTCATCAACGCTGTACACGCAAAGCATTGCACGAGCACAGACAACACATTCTTCCGACGGGCTAAACCGCCATAAAACAGGGACAAGCCTGGAATGGTCATCATCAATACCAACGCGGTGGCAACAATCATCCAAGCGGTGTCGCCGGAATCAATAGCGGCGGGCGCCTCTTCAGACTCGCCTTCTTCGGCTTCAGTTTCCGTTGGATCCGTCGATTCACTATCGGCGGGAGCTTCTTCATCGGTCGTCTTGGCACTCTCTTCAGTGTTAGCAGTGTTAGGCGCGTCCGTGGGTTGTTCGGCATCTTGGCCGATTAAGGGGCCGGCGAACAAGGCCAGCAGGATCATTAGAATAGGGAACAGTTTTTTCATGGGATCTTTTTCGTTCAGGGATTGGTTAGAGGGCTTCGTTGCCCGTTTCATCAGTTCGGATACGAATGGCTTCATCAATGCTCGAGACAAACACCTTGCCGTCACCGATCTTGCCGGTGTTGGCGGCGGTGGTGATGGACTTGACAGCGCCTTCGGCGGCCTCATCGGCCACCACGACCTCGAGCTTGATTTTAGGCAGAAAATCCACCGTGTATTCGCTGCCGCGGTAAATCTCGGTATGGCCTTTTTGCCGGCCAAATCCTTTCACTTCCGTGACAGTCATACCCTCAATGCCGACTTCAGCTAGAGCATCCTTCACTTCCTCCAATTTGAACGGCTTGATCACCGCTTCTATTTTTTTCATTAGTTGGTCTCAAACCCGCAGTTGGCCAGACTGCTTGTTGCGCGGGCAATCCCAAGCAGCGTGTCGCGAAATCGACATCGCCTCCTCAAGCAACCAAGATGCCAACTGCCTTATACAAATCCATGCTTTGGCTAAAGCCCCTGTTTTTGGGCGTTTTTAAAAACAGACCGTTGATATCCCCTCATAAAGCCTATGGGGATTTGACCAAGGTGACTATTTTTAGACAGACCAAATCCGCATGAAAAATACCTATTTTCTGAATAAATTCAATTCGACAAAGAGTTTACCCTTTAAGAATCTTCAGTCTTTGGAGGTAACGTAAACCATGGCCAAAGGCAAACGGATCAAACCAAGCGGTAAGAAAACGCCCACGCCTTCTTTCAAAGAATCCATGCCTGCCCCCACTTCTGAGGACTCTTCTCCCACAGAAGTACCCGCAAAATCGGATGAGCCATTCTTTCGCCGGGTGGACTGGATGGCAGCGCTGCTGGCCACCCTGATCAGCCTAGGCGTTTATCTCTACACGCTGGCGCCGGATGTAACTCTGGAGGATTCCGGTGAATTGGCAGTCGGCTCCATGTACGCCGGGGTACCGCACCCACCGGGGTATCCGATGTGGACGATATATTCCTGGTTTTTCACCAAAATCCTCCCTTTCTCAAACATCGCTTGGCGGGTGGCCGTTAGCTCCGCCGTGGCTGCCGCACTTTCCTGCGGTCTACTTGCGCTGATGGTTTCCCGCGGCACGCAATTGATTCTGAGCGGACTTGAGACGTTTAAATCGTTAACGAAAAAAACCGAACGCGGCTTGTCGCTTTGCTCGGGGTTATCCGCTGGATTAATCTTCGGGTTCAACGGATTCATTTGGAGCCAAGCCGTGATTGTGGAGGTCTACACGCTCGGCATTCTTACCTTCGCGCTGACGTTGGCTTTATTAATGCGGTGGTTTTACCGTCCCCAGCAACGCCTCTACCTATACCTTGCCTACTTCGTTTTCGGGTTATGTTTTGTAAACCACCAAACATTGATCCTCGCCGCCATCGGCATGGAATTAATGATTCTCCTCGCCGACCCCAAATTAGGCCGAGACTTTCTTACCGGCAACTGCGTCTTGTACCTCATCGGCCTCGTACTCAGCCTCAAGGGAGCTGAACACGGATCAGCGGGCAACCCCGGGCTCTTCATCCTATTCAATCTCGTGGGAGCCGGTTTCATGGCGTTACTGATCGGGCTGACTATTCGTTTTCCATCTAATTTAATGCGCGCCTTAGTGGCCACGGCTTTCCTAGCCATTGGCCTGATATTCGGTCTGGTATGGAGCGCCGCTCTGGATAAAAGCCAATTCACTCAGGCCAACACCATGGTCAAGCTTTGGACCTTTATCAATCTGGCCACTCTCTGCGGGCTGATCGCTTATTCGTGGATTAATCGCGATAAGGATTCCGGCGAAGAAGGTCTTCTTTCCAATTGGATGCCCCTGCTCAATACGCGCGCTGCCTGGATCATTGCTGCATTGCTGTATTTCTACATGCCCATTGCCTCAATGACCAATCCGCCCATGAACTGGGCTTACCCGCGTACCACACAGGGCTTCAAGCATGCAATTACCCGCGGTCAGTATGATCGGATTACGCCCTCCAATCCCACACGTATGTTTCTCGATGCCAGCCATACTCCGATCACAGCCGCCACCCCCAATGCGCGCACGCAGTTTGATGGAGGTCAACTTGGCATTTATCTCGATGAAGCCAGTGAGGAATTCAGCCTTTCCTATGTGGCGTTGGCATTTGTGCCGCTGGCGTTCTTGTACCGGATGCGCCTCAAGGAATTCCGTTGGATCCTTGGGCTCACCGGCATTTACGTCACGTTCACCTTGATCTTGATCTATCTCATTAACCC
>WTHG01000200.1 GCA_011523245.1 Verrucomicrobiales bacterium
CTCCCGGAGGGGTGGCTGAGTGGTCGAAGGCACACGCTTGGAAAGCGTGCGTAGGTTAACCCCTACCGCGGGTTCGAATCCCGCCCCCTCCGCCATTTCCACTGTCTCCCTTCATCTATGGCGTTATCTTAATTCTATGCTATGGTAATGCATGCTTTCCAAGGTTCATGCGGCAGCGTTGCGTGGTGTGGAGGCGTCACCAGTGGAAGTAGAAGTGCATGTGGGGCCCGGTGAAGAGCGCATTATCGTGGTCGGCCTGCCCGACGCCGCGGTACGAGAATCGGTAGACCGTGTTTCTACGGCACTTACCAGCTCTGGCTATCAATTACCGCCGGGTAAAACCACTATCAATCTCGCCCCAGCCGATCTCCGGAAGGAGGGGCCGAGCTTTGATCTGGCCATTGCACTGGCGTGGTTGATGGCCAGTGAACAGGCTTCGGCCGAACGCGCGGATCTGTATACACTAGTTGGAGAACTGGCATTGACCGGTCAATTACGCCGGGTGAAAGGTGTATTGCCCATTGCGTTGACGGCCCGCGCCGAGGGGCGTCGAGGATTACTCGTGCCCGCAGATAATGCACCCGAGGCCGCCGTGGTGGAGGGCCTCGAAGTGATTCCTGTGAATACACTGCGCGAAGCGGTCGAATTTCTGGCCGGCACCTCCCCACTCCTGCCCGTGCGCGTAGATACGCAAGAATTGTTCGCAACGGCCCAGGCTAACGGCGGCGATTTGCAGGAGGTGAAGGGGCAGGAAACGGTGAAGCGAGCCTTGGAGATTGCCGCGGCCGGTGGCCACAACCTGATTTTGATCGGACCGCCGGGCACGGGTAAGAGTATGCTGGCCAAGCGATTGAGCGGTATCCTTCCGCCGCTTACTTTGAATGAAGCGCTGGAAACCACGCGCATCCACAGTGTGGCCGGTTTACTCGAGCCGCATCAGGCATTGGTGACGCAACGGCCGTTTCGAGCTCCCCATCACACGGCCAGTGATGCCGGGTTATTGGGCGGCAATATCAACCCATCGCCCGGTGAAATTTCGTTGTCGCATCATGGAGTTTTGTTTCTGGACGAATTGCCCGAGTTTCGGCGCAGCGTTTTGGAAACCATGCGCCAACCGCTCGAGGAAGGGCACGTGACTATCAGTCGCGCTGCGGGAACGATGACCTTTCCTTCCGAGTTCATGCTGGTCGCCGCCATGAACCCCACACCGGATGGCAAGATGCCCAGCGAAAGCCGCAGCAGCCCGCGTGAAATTCAAAATTATCTCGGCCGCATTTCCGGTCCATTGCTCGACCGCATCGATTTACACGTCGAAGTACCGCCGATAAAATTTCGGGAGATGAGCGCGCAAGCCGGAGGCGAATCCAGTGCTGTTGTTCGCGAAAGGGTTGTAGCCGCCCGCGGTATTCAACAGCTTCGCTGGCGCGGCGAGCCCTCCTGCAATGCACGGATGCTACCACGGGATTTACAACAGCACTGCACACTGGATGAACCGGCTCGCCAATTGTTGCGTAGTGCCATGGAGGAGTTGGATTTGAGCGCGCGCGCTTACGATAGAATCCTAAAAGTGGCCCGCACCATTGCGGATTTGGCGCACTCAGAAAGACTCACAGCCGCCCATGTATCAGAGGCGATTCAATATCGGTCCTTGGACCGTCAAATTTGGACGTAAGCCTTTCGGCTATGCGCAGCGCATTCCGCCTCCAACTCTGCGCATAAACGCGATCGGACATACCAACGGGTCAACCATACACACCCAAAGGCAAGCCCGATGCCGGCCACCAAGTCCACGCCATAGTGATAACGTAGATAAACGGTAGAAATCCACAAACCCACCGTAGGCGCCAGCACCCACCAAAAATGCGCCCGCCGATACTGGAAGTCGAACATCAGCAAAAACAACGACGCCGCCATGTGAATGCTAGGAAACACATCCACTCCATTGGTGCGTTGAGCGATAAATGCGCCACCTGTTTCCGTGAGCCAACCACCCGAGCGCGCGCCCATTTCCTGCAGCGGCCCAATCGCCGGCATCAGCATGTAGCCCACAAAACCCAATGCATACACCGTACCGAAACCCACCAAAGCAGCTCGAAACAAGTTGAGGTCTTTCACGAAATAATAGAGCAGCCCGCCGATGATGTAGTAAAAGAAAAACAGGTAGCAGGCCATGAACACATCGGTCACCCACGCGGCGGGGACCAACTCCATCAAACGCCGCGGCCAATCACCCAGCAACGCAGCATCCCATTGGGCCAACGCCGTGTCCTGATGCCAAATGAACATCTCCGAACCACTCGGGTTGTGCATTAGCGGTACTGCAGTGGAGAGGGAAAAATAGGTCAACGCACTCAGCAAGAGGGTAGCACCCAACCGAACACGCCACCGGTAGGGTGAAGGGTGCAACTGGCACCAGATAATGGCACCCACCAGGAAAAAAGTGTATAAAAAGAATAGAATGGCGCTTGATTGACTAAAGCCGGCCGACCAACCCACTCGCAGCCAGACCACTCCCATGACCAGCACGAAGAGCAATTCATGCGGCAGAATATGCCAACGCACAGGATGCTTAAGCGAGCCCTGCATGGACTCCACCCACTCTCGCCGATTTTGCGGTGTAGATGACATTACACAGCCTTATAAGCAACGCGCTAGGTGAGAGGATACCAACACAATTCAGGCTCAATCTCAAGCCCAAGTTCAGCGACCTACTTCACACCGGCAAGGCGATCCCGCCAAATCTCGTAAAGCCTTGTGGTGGCCACCACATCCCGGACACAGTATTCAGCGATCTCCTTATAGCGACCTGCAGCCATCAGATCGTTTACATCCATTCCAGTCACCCCTTCGGCCTTGGGCGAATCAATGCCAAACACCTTACAGTAGAAATCGAGATTGAACCGCCGCGCCGCACCACCAAAACCGCCGACGTTGTAAAAAGTAAATTGATCAGCCAAGTCACAGTGCGGCTCAGTTTGAAACCGGTAACCCAACCAATCTTTCCGACTAATCGGCACATTAAGCGCGGCGCTGCGCAGGTACAGAAACGGCACATCAAACCCGCGCCCATTGAAGGTACAAATCTTGTTGTACTTGGCCACTAGTTCCCAGAACTGCGAAAGCAGTTCAGCTTCATCCATACAGGCGACATACTCAATAGGACCGCCAGGCCCTTCCTCAAAGTCTTCGGACAAATAGAGCACCTTACCGCGGCCACTGTCCGAATTGATCATGCAGATGCACACACACTGAGCCGTGAACGGCCAGAGATTAAACTGGCGGCCGATCTCCTCCCGTTTACGTTCGCGGTCTGCTTCATCGGGCAGGTTTTCTGCAGGCCTATACAAATATTCCAACTGCGCCTCATCAAAATGTTCTTTCGGCAGGGCCGAAGTCTCAATATCGAAAACCAGACAGGACATGCCCCTACGTTGCGCCCACCTATTGGAAAATCAAAGCGGAAACAAAAAAAGCGGCGGGAAAATCCCGCCGCCGTGTTGGAAATAGTCTTTGCGAAAAAAGAGACTACTTCTTCTTGGCTCTTTTCTTAGCAGCCTTCTTCTTGGCTGGCTTCTTCTTAGCAGCCTTCTTCTTGGCTGGCTTCTTCTTAGCAGCCTTCTTTTTCTTCGCAGGCTTCTTCTTAGCAGCCTTCTTTTTCTTCGCAGGCTTCTTCTTAGCAGCCTTTTTCTTAGCAGCCTTTTTCTTGGCTGGCTTCTTCTTAGCAGCCTTCTTCTTAGCAGGCGCCTTCTTCTTAGCTACCTTCTTCTTAGCTACCTTCTTCTTAGCAG
>WTHG01000531.1 GCA_011523245.1 Verrucomicrobiales bacterium
CAATCACCAGAACGAAATCCTTGAAGACAATCCATCCCTGATTGCAGTGACCTTTTGAGAGGTCGCCTTGATGGAAATACACGTTGGGAGCGACCTGTTGAACCTCGCCGATTTTATCCGTGGCAATGAGAGAACCGGCCATGGACAGCACCGCCATGAAGGGAAGCAAAGTGGCTTTCATACGGCCACGGTAGCCGCGCGATGAAGGCGGCGCAAGCCGACGCTTGAAGAAACTAGGGGAACCGCGCGCCCTGCGATTTGCCGTGATTGGTGCGCCGATCGTAGTCCTGATGTAAGGCCTTGTGAATGGCGACGACTTCCTTGGCCTTTTTCTTAATGGCCTCCTCGATCTCGATTTTGGAATTAAACGTGCCGAGTTGGCCGAGGCGTGTGTTGAGTGTTTGGCCGGCGCGCTTGGCCAGTTCCACATGGCCTTCCTCATGGCGTTTGAGATTATTTAGGTAGACTATCCACAACCGGCGCGCCAAGGGGCTGCCTTGCTGGATGTCGACCCATTTTGGGAAATGAATCGTAGCGGTGACTTTCACCGTGTGACCGCTGAGCCGATATTCGCCATTGCGTTGGGAATAGCGATAATCCCAATTCAAATTCCAATCGGTGCGGGCATCGAATCGCTTACGCGTTTCGGGATTCAACGGGCCCACTTCATTGAGCTGACGGCGCAAATCCGCGTGCGTGCGGCCCTTGATATCGTACAAGGCCCATTCACGTTTGAACTCAATCTCTGCCGCCTCAGCGCCCATCGGCAGCCAAAAGTTCAGCAGAAGAATGAACAAAAAGAAACGCATGACTAAGGCTGGCGTGGTTTCCGCTTGCGGGATTTCTGAGCCTTGTTCAAGTGGCGGTTCACCGCGTTGAGATACGCCCGGGCACTGGCTTCAATGATATCTGTACTGGCGCCCCGCCCGGAGACCCATTCAGTGTTGCCTCCGAAATCGACCTTTACCGTCACCTCGCCCAAGGCGTCCTTACCTTGGGAGACAGCGCGAATGTTATAATCCATCAGCTTGCCCCTTGTGGAGGTTATGCGATCAATGGCCTTCAATGACGCGTCCACCGGGCCGTCGCCGATGTTGGCATCCTGTTGCACTTCTGTTTGTCGTCCGGTCTTGCGCGTTAACCGCACGGTGGCTGTGGGAACCGTTTGATTGCCGGTGCTGACGCTTAAATAATCGAGCGACCATGTTTCCGGCACGGTGGTAATGTGGCCTTCCACCAGCGCGGCCAGATCGTCGTCATACACAAACTTCTTCTTGTCCCCGATTTCCTTGAATTTATCAAAGATCGATCCCACTTCGGCGGCGTCCATTTTGAAGCCAAGATGTTTCAAGCGCGCCGCCACCGCTGCCCGGCCACTGTGCTTGGTGAGCGGCAGCTCGGTCTTGCCCCAGCCCACGTGCTTGGGGTTCATGATCTCGTACGTTTCGCGCTTCTTTAGAATGCCGTCTTGATGAATCCCGCTGGAATGCGCAAACGCATTCTCGCCCACAATCGCCTTGCTGCGCTGCACGCTCAAACCGCTCATGCGAGCGACCAGCTTGGAGGCTTTCACAATCTCTTTCGTGTCCACGCCCATGGTGAATCCACGATAGAATCTCTTGCGCGTCTTGAGCGCCATCACCACCTCCTCCATGGCCGCGTTGCCGGCGCGTTCGCCAATGCCGTTCACCGTGCATTCCACCTGCCGGGCCCCGGCTTGCACGGCCGCCAACGAATTGGCGACGGCCAAGCCCAAATCATTGTGGCAGTGCACACTAATGACGGCCTTGCCCGTTTGGAATTCCTCCACATTGTCGTGCAAATGCGCAATGAGTTGACCGAATTCATCGGGCACTGCCCAGCCTACCGTGTCGGGAATATTCACCGTGGTGGCACCGGCCGCCACCACGGACTTGCAGATCTCCACGAGAAAATCCGGCTCCGTTCGGGAACCGTCTTCTGGTGAAAATTCTATATCTTTAACATATTTACCGGCGCGCTTAACGCTCTCCACGGCCAGCCGAAGGATTTCGTTTTGAGCTTTACCCAGCTTGTGCTCCCGATGGATCTTGGAAGTGGCGAGAAAAATATGGATGCGCCCGCGTTTTCCAGCAGGTTTCACGGCGGCACCGGCAGCGTCAATATCCTTGGGCACGCATCGTGCCAGGCCGGCGATCTGTGGGCCCTTCACCTGTTTGGCGATGGTTTGCACGGCTGTAAAATCACCCTCACTGATCACAGGGAAGCCGGCCTCGATGACATCCACCTTCAAGGCCCCCAGTTGTTGAGCCACCGCCAGTTTTTCGCGGAGGTTCATGGAGGCCCCAGGGCATTGCTCGCCGTCACGGAGAGTGGTGTCGAAGATGAGGACTTTGTTTTTGCTCATGTATTGTCTTTCGCAGCACGTTCTTTACCAAAAAAAGAACCCCACCGCCAGCTTGGCGATGGGGCTCCCGAAATTGTCATCCGGCTAAACCCCAACCACCCGGCTGCTAAGAAGCAGCGCCCGTTGTAGTGGGAGGTTTAGTCCGTAAAGCACGGCGCGTTGTTAGTATAGGCACTGTCGCGCGTCAATGTTGAATACCGCGCTCTTCCGGTCTATGCTCCGCGCTCCCCATGGAAACCGACGCACTAAAACTATGGCAGCGCTACAAGGAGCGCACGACATTTCATGATGAGATAGGCCTAAGCCTGGATTTGAGCCGTGTAGATTTTGCGGATGATTTTTTTGACCAACAGTCCGAAAGCATCAACAAAGCCTTCACTGCAATGGCTGACTTGGAACAAGGTGCCATTGCGAACCCTGATGAAAACCGGATGGTCGGTCACTATTGGCTCCGGAAGCCCGAATTGGCGCCCTCAGAAGACATCCAACAACAAATCAAGGTTTGCCTCGAAAATGTTAAGGCCTTTGCTGGCTCCGTTCATTCCGGTGAAATATCCGGTGCGGATGGACCGTTTGAAAATGTAATTGTAATCGGTATCGGGGGATCCGCTTTGGGCCCACAATTTGTTTCGCACGCACTGGGATGCTCACAAGCAGATCGCATGAAAATGTGGTTTTTGGACAACACAGACCCAGACGGTATCGATAAAGTAATAGATGAAATTGAATTATCACTTGGGAAAACGCTGTGTGTTGTTATCTCTAAATCTGGAGGCACTAAGGAAACGCGCAATGGGATGCTGGAAGCCAGGGCTGCTTATGAGCGGAAGGGGTTAAATTTTGAAGAGCACGTCTGTGCGGTTACGGGGGGGGGGTCAGCCCTAGATCAAATAGCAAAGGATGGCGGTTGGTTAAAACGATTTCCAATGTGGGATTGGGTTGGGGGGCGTACCAGTGAAACGTCAGCGGTGGGATTACTGCCGGCCGCATTGCAAGGGGTTTGCATCGATCAGTTGCTGTCTGGGGCTGGAGCTTGCGATGAACTAACACGCAGTTCGGATTTGAGCAATAATCCAGCCGCAAGGTTAGCATTGGCGTGGTTTCATTGCTGTAACGGTAAAGGTGAGAAAGATATGGTTATTTTGCCTTATAAAGACCGGTTGGAGTTGTTTTCACGCTACCTTCAGCAGCTCATCATGGAATCGCTGGGTAAGGATAAAGACTTGGATGGAAATGTGGTTCACCAAGGAATTGCCGTTTACGGTAATAAAGGTTCCACTGATCAGCATGCATATATCCAGCAGCTACGCGATGGCGTGCCCAACTTTTTTGCCACGTTTATTGAGGTGCAGAAAGAGCGTTCAGGCGAACTGTTCCACGTGGAACAAGGTGGGGTGACTGCCGGTGATTATTTGAGTGGGTTCTTCCAGGGAACTCGTAAAGCGCTTTATGAAAGCGGCCGTGAATCCATTACGATCACGATCAATGAAGTGACGCCATTTTCGGTAGGCGTGCTCATTGCCTTATACGAACGGGCTGTGGGGCTTTATGCCTCATTGGTTAACATTAATGCCTATCATCAGCCGGGGGTTGAGGCTGGGAAAAAGGCGGCGGAACGCGTGATTGATCTTGAATTGGCACTTTTTGAGTGTCTTATGCGGCGCGATGGGCATCCGATGAAGGTCGATGATCTGGCCATGGAAATGCAAGCTGTGGATGAGGTTGAGACGATCTACAAGGTATGCGAGCACCTCTGCGCAAATGGTCGTTTAGCGAAATTGCCAGGGGAAGGGCCGTTTGAGGTTCAGTACACTTTCCCTAAGGGGTCATCTGATGAGCTTCCGTTATCCTAAGGATTTCGACGTAATAGTCGTGGGCGCAGGTCACGCGGGCGTTGAGGCGGCTCTGGCGGCCGCGCGAATGGGTTGTGATGTGCTTATGCTCACCACCAATGTGGATACCATTGGCCAAATGAGTTGTAATCCGGCCATTGGAGGCTTGGCAAAAGGCCATTTAGCTCGGGAAATTGACGCATTAGGTGGAGAAATGGGCCGTTGCACAGATATGACAGGCCTGCAATTTCGGATGTTAAATACCGGCAAAGGGCCGGCTGTATGGGCGCCTCGGGCACAGTGTGATAAAAAGGCGTACCAATTTCGCATGAAATGGATTTGCGAACGGGAACCTAATTTAACCATTCAGCAAGGCCAGGCTGACACGTTTCTTCACCGAAATCGCGAAGTGTATGGGGTGCAGACGGTGATGGGCGTTAAATACCATGCCCAAACGGTTGTGATCACGACCGGGACATTTTTGCGCGGACTTATGCATGTGGGCGATGCACAACAAAAAGGTGGGCGATCAGGCGAGGCGGCGGCCACGGGCTTGTCGGCCGCGCTTCAGGATGTGGGGCTGGAATTGGGGCGCCTCAAAACCGGCACGCCTCCTCGATTGCTCAAGCGGTCGGTTGATTTCTCACAATTAGAAAAACAGCCCGGGGATGAGCCCGTCCCGTTTTTTTCGTTTTGGCAGAATGATCTGTTCCACGTGGAACATTCTGGTGCGAATCCAGATGATATTGGGCGTTCGGAGGGGAATTATCCGCCAGGATCTATACTGGATCGACTGAACGGCCAGTTGAATTGTTGGATGAGTGAAACCAACGAAAAAACCGCCGAAATCATCCGAAAAAATATTCATAAATCACCGATGTATTCGGGGCAAATCGAAGGAGTTGGGCCGCGGTATTGCCCTTCAATCGAAGATAAAATTGTTCGATTCGCTGATAAGCCGACGCATCAGATATTTATCGAGCCAGAAGGCATTGCGACGGATGAGCTGTATATCAATGGATTTTCCACCTGCCTTCCGTTTGAGGTGCAATACGAAATCGTGCGGACTATTCGGGGCTGTGAAAACGCTGAAATCTTGCGGCCGGCGTATGCGGTGGAATATGACTACGCCCCACCCCGTCAGCTGCACCCATCATTGGAAGCCAAACCATGCCGCAACCTCTTCTTGGGCGGCCAAATCAACGGAACGTCAGGTTATGAAGAAGCTGGAGCTCAAGGTTTGATGGCTGGCATCAACGCCGCCCGTCGGGTTCAGGGTAAGAATCCTGTCGTGTTAAGGCGCGACCAAGCGTACATTGGTGTGCTGATAGATGATCTAATAACCAAGGGCACGAGCGAACCGTATCGAATGTTTACTAGCCGAGCTGAATACCGATTATTACTACGGCAGGACAACGCCGATTTAAGGTTAACCGATATCGGTAACGATGTAGGAACAGTTAAAATCCGGAATTATGAAGATTTTGATCATAAAAAGAAAGCGATAAACAGTGAGATTTCCAGGCTTCAAAAGACATTTGAGGGTACGGTATCTTTGGAGCAATTATTGAAGCGGAATGAGATGAGCTATGAGAAGCTGCCTCAAGCTCGGCTTGATTTGCCGGAAACGGTGAAACAGCAGGTTGAGATTACTGTGAAATATTCCGGTTATATTGATCGACAAGAGGGAGAGGTTGCGCGGTTTCGGCAAATGGAGGATAAGCAGATTCCGGATTGGCTGGAATATGAGAATATCTCAGGATTGAGGAACGAGTCGCGGCAAAAGCTTTTGGATCATCGCCCGGCGACGTTGGGGCAGGCCTCGCGGATTTCCGGCATTTCACCTTCGGATGTCAGCCTCATTATGGTGCACATGAAACGCGGCCCCGAGGGTGATGAGCTTGAAAACGGGCCACACAACACATGTTGTGGAGATTTGTGAAAACTTTAACGTTATTTACCGTCTTTATCAATCATAAAATTGATTTTTTCCGAGTTCTCTTCGGCTTTTCGGCTCAATATTAAAAGGTTCTGGCTTAATTTTTTGCTCATTTCTTGGAGTTGTTTTTCCATTTGGATGAGTTCCTGTTTGATATCTGTATTCTCTGAAGCTTTTCTCTTACTGGCTTCGGCCAGTTCGGTTTCTTTTCGGGCGTCATCCATACCGGTGAGCATGACGCCGACAAAAAGGTTCAAAACAATCATGGCCCCCGTGAGGATGAAGCTCACAAAGAAGACGCTGGCAAGCACTGGGTGGGCATTTGATGTGATCTCATTTCTGGCAATTCCGAGCTGTTCGAGGGCAGCGTAGGTGGTGGCGTCATAGCCATAATTGGCGCTGCCATACATGTTGATGTACATCAGATCCGTCCAGTCCTCCAACGTTACCGCTCGAAATAAAGATAGCATAGATGTTTGTAAATTCCTGAAATGCAACGGATCGTTATCGCTAAAGAGGAACGTTGCCATGCAGCCGTAGATGTAAAAATGGAGTAATCCTAACAAAAATACGTATCCAATGGATGGAATGCTTTTGAGTACGGCATTGACTAGGACTTGGAGGCGGGGGATTGCGGAAACTAATTTGAGGACGCGCAGGACGCGGGCTAGGCGGAGAACGGCGACAAATTGGCTGTTTTGGATAGGCAATAGGCAGATAGCGACGATGGAAAAATCAAAAATGTTCCAAGGATCCTTGAAGTAATTCCATGGGGTTTTGCCTTCGGCGACTATTTTGATGACCACTTCCAGAACGAATATACCTAGAATGATACGGTCCAGCAGGGTAAGGAGATCGTGATGCTCGGCCTCGAAATCCTTATAGGTTTGCATGCCCACCACCACGCCGGCGAGTAGGATGACCCCGAGGATGAAGTTCTGGAAAGCCGGGGCTTTAGCAATACGTTGGCAGACTTTCACCATAAGCGCAGGACCGAAAGATACGGAGCCGAGCGTGGTGGGCAATGGCGGGTTATTCTCAGCAGGCTAGGTGTTGACCGTGGTGTAAGGCATGGCTTCGATGAGCTTGGCCTTTACGTCATCTGAGATGAGATTGCCTTTGAGATTGAGAAATTTCAGGTGCTTGAAACCCTTGAGCCATTCGGCGGAGGCATCGGTGAGCCGGTTGTAATTCAGGGTCAGGCTCTGCAGATTTTTAAACGCAGCTAAATGGATGATGCCATCATCGCGAATGCCGTTTTCGCCCAGATCTAAATTGGTGAGATGTGCCAGAGGCTTCAGGTATTCTAGCCCTACATGCGTGATATTGGTGCTGGAAAGATTCAGGGACTCGAGTCCGCGCAACTTGGCAATTTCTTTCAGCCCCAAATCCCCCACGCGCGTGGCCGACAGGGATAAGCGTTTCAGGGAATGCAGCTTGGCAATGCGGGTCAGGGCGTCATCGCCCAGCTCAGTGATATCGAGAATCAATTCCCGCAAATGCTGGAGTCCCACGAGGCTGGGGGAGCCGGCATTGGTGATTGCACAGTCAGTGGCATCCAAGCTTTCCAACTGCGTCAACTTGCCGATTTCTTTGAAGCCGTCATTTCCCACCTTCACCGTGTATTTGATGAACAATAGCGTGATTTCGCCGCTGGCATTAGTCTCCACGCGGCGCGCAATGGACTTGATCGCCCAGTACACGTTGCCGTTATGGGCGTTAACAGCTTCTAACAAGGGATCTGGCGGCTCCTCCGATTGATCGGGTTGAGTGTGCATAAAACCTCCGACCAACCATAGGCAGCGACCTCGCGACTGCACAGGAAAAAGCTAGAAACTCCCACTCTCAATCGGCCGGTAATCATCCGGCGGCAAGCCGGGCCTCAGATAAGCCTGCACCGTCATGGTATCCTCGGAGTTAAGCTGCACTTGGATGCTTGTGCGTTGGTACCAATTCGGATGGCCCTCCAGTCGATCAAGTTGTTGCAGGATAGGCGGCGAGACTTCCCACACTTCCCCATGAACCAACGTCGCCTCCTCCGTGTGCTTGGCGTGCAGGTAAAGATAGGGGATTTTCTCCGCCTCGGGTGCATAATAATCGATCCCAAGATAAAAGCCGTAACGCGTAACCGTCATCGCTTCCCCTAGAAATTCTGCTCCGGCCAGTAGGGCGTGATTACAAAACCCTCGTTTCAGAGTGCCGTAGACAAAAATCCGAGCTCGTGGCGCATCGTTCATTGAGGAAAGGGTAGAAGAAAATGGTGGGAGGAACAGGATTCGAACCTGTGAAGGCATAGCCAACTGATTTACAGTCAGTCCCGTTTGACCGCTTCGGTATCCTCCCACTCAAGGGCCGGCGAACCTAGACGAATCGCTGGATTGTGACAACCTTGAAAATCCACTGCTGCTCTAACGCATCGCCTCGCTTGCCATTGCCGCCGCCTCGGCCTACCTTGCCCGCCCATGTTTGATTCGCTGAGCAGCAAACTTCAGGGTGCATTTAAAAATCTGCGCGGGCTGGGCAAGATCTCGGAGGACAATATCTCCGAAGCCCTGCGTGAGGTGCGCATGGCATTGTTGGAGGCGGACGTAAACTTCAAGGTGGCTAAGGAATTCCTAGGCCGCGTGAAGGAGAAATCCCTTGGCGAAGAGGTGCTGGCTAGTGTCCAGCCAGGGCAGCAGATCGTGAAAATCATTCACGATGAACTGGTCACGCTGCTTGGCGATACCAACGCCAAGCTCGAGACCGGCGGCAATCCCACCTGCATCATGATGGTCGGCCTGCATGGCGCGGGTAAAACCACCTCCAGCGGCAAGCTCGCCAAGCTTATCAAAAAACAGGGCCGCCAACCGCTGCTCGTCGCGACGGATGTGTACCGGCCGGCGGCGATGGAGCAGCTGGAGACGCTCGGCCAACAGGTCGAGGTGCCCGTGCTCGCGCTAAAGGGCGAAAAGGATGTGCAGAAGATTGCCCGCGCCGCCATGGAGGAAGCCCGCGCGCAGGCCTGCAATGTTTTGATCTTTGATACCGCGGGCCGGTTGCAGATTGATCAGGGTCTCGTGCAGGAGCTGATCGATCTTAAGGGCTTGATAAAGCCGCAGGAAATTCTACTCGTACTCGATGCCGCCACCGGGCAGGAAGCGGTGAGTGTGGCCACGCACTTCGATGAGGCGCTGGGCATCACCGGTTCGATTTTAACCAAGCTTGATGGCGATGCCCGCGGTGGGGCTGCACTTTCGCTAAAGAGTGTGACTGGGCGCCCCATTAAATTCGTCGGTGTGGGTGAGAAACTTGATGAGTTTGAGGCGTTCCATCCTGAACGCATGGCTGGCCGCATTCTCGGCATGGGCGACGTGGTCAGCCTCGTGGAAAAAGCCTCCGAAGCCATTGAGGAAGACGAAGCCGCGCGCATGGAGGAGAAGCTGCGCAAAGGCGAATTCTCACTGGAAGACTTCCTTGAGCAAATGCGCGCCATGAAAAAGCTCGGTCCTCTCGAGAATATTGTGGGCATGCTCCCTGGCGGCGATGCTGCGTTAAAGGATGCCGATCTCGACAAAGGTCAGGCCGAGCTGCGCCGCATGGAGGCGCTGATATGCGCCATGACTCCCAAAGAACGCAGGCAGCCCAAAATCCTCAACGCCAGCCGCCGGCGTCGCATCGCTAACGGAACTGGAGTGAAAGTGTCCGAATTAAATAGCATGCTCAATAAATTCTTCCAGATGCAGCAGATGATGAAAAAGATGGGCAAGATGCAAAAGATGATGGCCAAAATGGGCGGCGGCGGCCTGGGCGGTCTGGGTGGCCTGATGGGGCGCTAGAATTCGGAGGGTGAGTTCTGCCTCTATGGAGGCTTCGCCTCGATTAGAAGGGCTTACTCCGGGCGTTGGTAATCGGCCAGGTCGGCGATGAAGGTGCCGTGTTTGACTTTAGTGCGGATACGCAAAGGGGCGCGATGGGAATCGTCACTGAGCCATATCTGAAGCTTGGCGTCTGGATCTTTTTGGAACACGCCGCGTAACTGCCCGAGGTCTGGCTCCACCAAGATGGTTTTATAATTTTTATCGCCGATCAGGATCTCTTCCCGCCCGACGACCGTCACCTTGGATTGAAACGTCGCCTTGCCGTCGCACACGGCACTGTCGAATTCACCTGGGCGGGCGAGGTCCAGTTCGCGAAATTTAAAGATAATGCTGAGCGGGTCAAATGTGCTCGGTTCGGTATCCACTACGCCATCCGGATTGCCGTTGAGCTGACGACGGCAACGTTGTTGTTGCGGATCAAATTGCAGCGTCACATTGCGCGAGGCCAAATCCTTTTGCACGGTGTGATATTCGAGCGAGTGGCTGAACTGCGAGTTGACAATTGAGCGGGCATCGTATTGCACTAACCCGCCGAGCGCGCCGCCTTGGAGTGTGAATTGCCAGGCCCTCGAGCCGTTGTGGTCAATCTGTTTCGCGGTAAATGTGACTTTACCGGCCGGCATTTTGAGAAAGCCTTTCTCCACGCGCACCTGATAATGCGCTACCTCGCCATCAGTAAAATGGCGCGGACGATACAAGTCGGTTGTCTCAGGAGCGGAGGGGTTGTTTTCCTCGCCTTCAAACCGCATACCGGGGCGGGGCTGCCGGTAATTGCTCTCGGTCTTGCCCAGCCACGCGAGCAGTAGCCAGAGGCTTAGCAGTCCGGCGAGACTGATAATGCCGATGAGCGCGGCGCGTTTCACGGCCTCAGGATGCCGTCAACCGGTGGCCTTGTAAACGCTGGGTAATGCGGAGGGCCAGTTCGAGACTTTGGGCGTAATTTAGGCGTGGATCGCAGTAGGTTTCGTAACTGCGTGAGAGATCGGCCACGGATAGTTCCTGCGGGCCGCCTGTGCATTCGGTGACGTCTTCGCCGGTGAGTTCAAAATGCACGCCTCCTAACCGGCTGTCGGCTGCTTCATGTGCGGCAAAGGCGCCCTCCAGTTCGGCGAGCACTGCGTCGTAATCGCGCGTCTTCAGGCCTGTGTCTGTACTCACCGTATTGCCATGCATGGGATCGCACACCCACGTCACGCTGCATCCGGCGGCCTGCACGGCCTGCACCAATGGCGGCAACGCCTCCGCCACACGGCTCGCCCCCAAACGCGTAATGACAGTGATGCGGCCGGGGCGGTTGGCCGGTTCGAGGGCAGTGATCAGCTCCACCAAATCCGTCGGCACCATGCTGGGGCCGGCCTTGATGCCGATGGGGTTTTCCAGTCCTCGAAAATATTCCACATGCGCGCCATCCAGCTGGCGGGTGCGGTCGCCGATCCATAAAAAATGTGCACCGAGATTATACCAGCACTCGCCCACCGGCTCAGTGAAGGCCGCCTCGTAATCGAGCAATAACCCCTCATGTGAGCAGAACAGCTCCACGGTCTTTAATGCCGCTGTGCCGCGAACGCCGGTGGATTCCACGAAATCAATGGCATCGCGAATGCGGTCCACGATATCCTCGTAAGCCGCGCGGTTGGCGCTGCTGCGCACGAACCCGAGATCCCAATGTTGCGGATGATGCAGATCCGCGAAACCTCCATCCAACAGCGCCCTAACGTAATTCAGCGTGGCGGCGGAATTATGATAAGCGGTGATTAAACGCTCTGGATTCGCATCACGCACATTTTTTTCAATACCGTTAACAATATCGCCCCGGTAACTCGGTAGTTTTTGACCATCTACGGTTTCGGTGTCGCTACTGCGTGGTTTGGCGTACTGGCCGGCCATGCGACCTACGCGGATGACTGGAATGCGTGCTCCCCACGTGAGCACGAGTGACATTTGTAATAGGATCTTGAGCTTTGCCTCGATGGCCGCTTTGCGGCAATCAACAAATCGCTCCGCGCAATCGCCGCCTTGAAGAAGAAATGCTTCGCCACGCGCAGCCTTGGCCAGATGTTTCCGCAATGTGTCGACTTCCCCGTGATTTACTAACGGCGGTAGCGCACGCACGGCTTCTAGCGCGGCGCCTAAGGCTGTCGGGTCGGCGTATCGCGGTTGTTGTACAATCGGTTTGTCGCGCCAAGAATCCGGCGTCCAATTGACGGCCGCGTCATTCACCGGAGGGGACGGAAAACGGATCGAGCGCTTCGGGCTGGGTTTCGGGCTGCGGACCAATCGCAGCGTGGCGGATGACTTTGGGTTGGCCAACGATCAGCCAACCTTCATCCTGAAATTCAACACACTCAAAGGCGACGCCGGTTTCCAACTCTTTGCCGGCGGCTTGATAATGTAGTACGACCGTGCCGCCATTGAGGCCGGCTTGCAGGTAGTCGTTGGTGATCCGGGTGGTATCGATTTTACCTAGCTTGGCTTCTTCGGGATTGAGGCCGGCTTCGGTGAGTGCGAGGACGAATTGCAGGTACTGTTGTTCCATGAACTGCCGACGCAGGTTGGGTAATTCGGCTTCTTGGGCCTGCCAAAATTCGTCGGTGTTGGACTGCTTTATTTTGCCGATGAGGCTGTGCAGCGTGAAGTAACGGGCTTGTTCTTTTTCGGTGCGTTCTTCGCGAGGTTTCTTTTCGGCGGTGGCCAGTTCGGCCTCGTAGTTTTTGAGGGCCCGCGCGTTTCGGGCTTGGGCGATGACTTTCCAGTTGTTTAACCCGTGGCCCAGAATGGAGAGCATCATCATATCTTCGGCATCATTGTCAGCGAGGGTTTGCTGGAATTCCTGGGCGAGATCCTTGGGCTCCCGCTTGGCTTTGGCGAGGCGTAGACCTGTCTTTTTAGGTGGGGGGGGCTGTTCCTTTTCGGGCGAGCAACCGAGAATTAATCCGAGAAATATGAGCCAAACATATCGCACGAGTCGAATGTAGCCCTGTGGAGGCTAGGCTCAAGGGGGGGTTATCGACAGGGGTTATTTGCCGAGGGCTTCCTTGAGATTAGCAGTGTAGGCCTTGGCGTTTTTATTGCCGAACCCTTCTTCGCGATGCACTATGGCACCGTCGACATCTAGGACTAGGACGGTGGGAAAGCTCTTAATATTATACTGTTCTGCTAGGGCGCGATTGGCTAGTTCTACTTTTTCGTCAAGAGGTTTGTTTCTTGGAAAGTCAACGACAACCAACTCGAGGTTTTTCTCGGCGAAATCTAGAAACTCTTTTTGCGTGAGTACATAGTCGTGCAGGGCCATGCAGGGCGGGCACCAGTCACTGCCGGTGAAGTCCACAAACACAAGTTTGTTGTTCTTGGCGGCCTGAGCTTTGGCGTCGGCGAGGTTATCGCCCCAGAGTTGCTTGGCACGAGGATCGGGTGGTGGTGCTTCGCCGGCGTTCTGGTATGCGTTTTGTTGCGGTCCACAGGCGGTTAGGCTCAGCATGGCGGTTAGGCAGGTGAGTGGCAGTATTTTCATTGCTTCTTGGGGGTGAGGGATTTGATGAAATCCGCTGGGCTAGTGTCGTTATAACCGTTTAGGCGTTGGACTTCGGTACCGTTGGCTTCGAGCACGAGCACGGTGGGAAAGCTCTGCACGCGGTAGGCGCGTGCGAGGATTTGATTGGCTTCCCGTTGTGGATCAGCCTGTGGTTTGTTGCGCGGGAAATCCACCTTCACGAGGACGTAACGGTCCTCGGCGTGTTGGAGAAACTCCGGTTGGGTTAACACTTTTTTATGTAGAGCGATGCAGGGTGGGCACCAATCAGAGCCGGTGAAATCGACGAAAAGTCGTTTCTTTTGTTCGGTGGCGCGCAATTGGGCGGCGGGGAAATCCTCGGTCCAGGCCTTTTCGGCTTCGGCTTGAGCGGCGAGGTCGATGAGCTCGATATCGGCACCCAATACCCAGCCGTGGCCGGGGAGTTTCACGCAGTTGTTGAGCTTGAGCTGATAGCTGCGGCCGGCACAACTAAAGAGCACATCGGCTGCGCCTTCAGGCAGAGGAGTGGCGAGGTTTACTCCCGGTCGCACGACGATGCTCGGGGCGGTGGCTTGGGTCCAATCCGGGGCATCTTCAGCGGCGGCCTGCTTGAGCAGGGTGGTGTTTTGTTGTTTGAATTCCTGCACGCCTTCGGTCAGGCCGAGTTTCATGGGTTCAAATTGACTGTCCGGTTCGGCGAGAAACAGTTCGAGTTTCTCCAGAGTATTGGTGTGGACGACCGTGCGGTTGGTGGCGGGCACGGCCTTGATGCGGGCGGCGCTAATGCGGGCGTCGACGATGTACACTTGTTTCATGCCAGCGTGCAGGGTTTCCTC
>WTHG01000190.1 GCA_011523245.1 Verrucomicrobiales bacterium
GCGGGCACGGTTTCAAGAAGGGACCGTGCGTGGAGGCGAACAAGGCGTTTGTGGTGGAGAAGCTCAAGGCGGGAATCGATCTTGCCGCCGAGATTGGTACTAAGAGCGTGATCACTTTTACAGGAATGCGTGAGAAAGGGCTCACCGATGCCGCGGGCGAACGCAACTGTGTGACGGCGTGGAAAGAGGTGATGCCGTACGCTGAGAAAAAGAACATCAATCTCGTCCTCGAGCATCTCAACACGCGCGATGATAGCCATCCGATGAAAGGGCACCCGGGTTACTTCGGCGAGGATGTCGACCATTGTGTGGAGCTGATTCGTCGAGTGGATTCGCCGAACATGAAACTACTCTTTGATGTGTATCATGTGCAGATCATGAATGGCGATGTGATCCGACGCATTCGTCAATATAAGGATGTGATCGGTCATTACCACACCGCGGGCAATCCCGGGCGTGCGGAGCTGGATGATACGCAGGAGATCAATTACCCCGCCGTGATGCGGGCGATAGTGGCGACTGGCTACGATCTGTTTGTGGCGCAGGAATTTATCCCTACTTGGGATGATCCGGTGGCCGCGCTGCGGCACGCAGCGATGGTGTGCGACGTGTAATAGAGAACCGCTTTGTGAGTGCACTCAATGGTGCTGCGGGCATCTCGCCGGCAGATCGGCTGTTTCCGTTCACCAAAATCCTGCCGGCGAGGCGCCGGCAGCACGAAACGCAGCAGGAGGCGTTTGGGTAACTGATCTTGCTTTTTGGACGTCTTGCCGCAACCTTGGTCCATGCACCGTTTGCTTTGTTTGTTGATGGCGTTTGCGTGGTCGGCTGTTTTGTCGGCCAAAGAATCCAAAAAAGGCCGACCCAATTTTGTAGTGATCCTCTGCGATGACCTCGGCTATGGCGATCTGGCCTGTTACGGGCATCCGCACATCAAGACGCCGCATCTGGATCGACTGGCCAAGCAGGGCATGCGGTTGACCAGTTGTTATGCGGCAGCACCGGTGTGTTCGCCTTCACGTGCGGGGATGTTAACCGGTCGCACCCCGAATCGTTCGGGTGTGTACAACTGGATTCCCGGCAATCACGTGATGCACCTGCGCAAGGATGAGGTGACGGTGGCGATGATGCTTAAAGAGGCGGGCTATGATACCGCCCATGTTGGTAAGTGGCACTGCAATGGGAAGTTTAATTCGGATGCCCAACCGCAACCGGGCGATCATGGGTTCAATCACTGGTTTGCCACGCAGAACAATGCGGCGCCTTCGCACAAGAATCCCCGCAACTTTGTGCGCAATGGTAAGGCGGTGGGTCCGATGGAAGGATACGCCTGTCAGTTGGTGGCTGATGAAGGGGTGGAGTGGTTGCGCAATGGTCGGGACAAGCAGAAACCGTTTTTTCTTTTCACCTGTTTCCATGAACCGCACGAACCGGTGGCGTCGCCGGACAAAATGACTGCCGGTTACGCGGAGGTGGCGAAGAACAAGCTGGAGGCCGAGTATTTCGCAAACGTGGAAAACATGGATGCCGCCGTGGGCAAATTGATGGCGGCGCTCGATGAATTGAAATTGGCCGATGACACGCTGGTTTTTTTCACTTCGGACAACGGACCGGAAACCCTTCGGCGCTACGGTGGGGCGGCGCGGTCATACGGCAGTCCGGGGCCGTTGCGCGGCATGAAGTTGTGGCTGTACGAGGGCGGTATTCGGGTGCCGGGTATCCTGCGTTTTCCAGGACGTATCAAGCCAGGCAGTGAAAGCGACGAGCCGGTGTGCGGGCTGGACGTGCTGCCCACACTCACGGCCCTTGCCGGCATCGAGCGCAAGCCGGACCGGCCGATTGATGGTAGCAGTTTTGTGGAGGTATTCAGCGGAAAACCGATCCGGCGTACGGTGCCGTTGTATTGGCATTACTACAACGCGCTGGGTGCGCCCAAGGCGGCCATGCGCGTGGGCGATTGGATGGTGCTCGGCAGTTGGGGCAAGGCCAGTGGCCGCGGCGGCGGGTTTTTTCGGGCAGCGGATCAAAAGCTGGTAAAGGAAACGCCCCTGAGTGAGTTTGAGTTGTACAATCTGAAGGCCGATCGGGATCAGGAAAAAAACCTCGCCGCATCGGAACCGGAGCAGTTGAAAAAGCTCACGGCCATGCTGGTGAAAAAATACCGCGAAGTGCAGGCCGAAGGGCCGGAATGGAAATTCGGGAAATAATATGAAACAAGTGATTTGGATTTTTTGCCTGTGCGCGAGTGTAGCGCAGGCGGAGGTGACGCTGGCGCCGGTATTTGGCGATTATATGGTTCTGCAACGCGGGGCGGTGGCACCGGTGTGGGGCACGGCTGCACCGAGCGAAAAGGTGACGGTGGAGTTTGCCGGGCAAACCAAGCGCACCGTGGCTGGGCCGGACGGCAAATGGCGCGTACGACTGGACGCTATCAATGACCTTAATGTGAGTCCGCTTTTCAAGGTGACGGGCGAAAACGTCATTCGCCTCAAGGAAGTGCTCGTGGGCGAAGTGTGGTTTGCCTCCGGACAATCGAACATGGCCTGGCCGGTTTCGAAGTGTCGCGATTTTGAAAAGGAAAAGGCCGCCGCCAAGTTCCGTCACATACGCATGTTCACCACCGCCCGCAAGGCGGCGTTGGAGCCGCAGTCTGGAGTGGACGGCAAATGGACGGAGTGCACCCCTGAGACAGTTGGCGGCTTTTCGGGCACCGCGTATTTTTTTGCGCGCGCGTTGCATGAGAAACTGAAGGTGCCGGTGGGTATTGTGCATTCTTCCTGGGGCGGTACGGCCATTGAGGCGTGGACCAGTTGGGAGGTGCAGAAAAATGACAAGCGCCTGCAAATGGTGCATCAACCATGGAAAGATAAAGCCGCGGCAGACCGAAACAAGCCGGCGAATCTGTTCAACGGCATGGTGAACCCGCATATCCCGTATGCCATCCGTGGCGCGATCTGGTATCAAGGCGAGCGCAACTCGCGCAATATCAGTTTCGCCAAGGCGTACTCAATACAGCTGCCCATGATGATCAACGATTGGCGTCGACGCTGGGGGCAGGGCGATTTTCCGTTTCTTTTCGTGCAGTTGCCCAACTTCAAGGAGGTAAACCTTGATCCCAACGCGGAGAGCATCTGGGCCCACACGCGCGAAAGCATGGCCAAGACCCTCGCGTTGCCCAACACCGGCATGGCCACCACCATCGACATCGGCGAAGCCCAGGATATCCATCCCAAAAACAAACAGGACGTCGGTCACCGGCTGGCCAACTGGGCCTTGGCGGAGTTTTACAATCAGGCCGATGTGCCGACGAGCGGCCCGTTGTATGAATCCCACGAGACCTCAGGCGCCAAAGTGATTGTGACTTTCCGGTATGCCAATGGATTGCGGGCCAAGGAAGGCCGCGAGATCAGCGGCTTCGCCATGGCCGGTGCGGACAAGAAGTTTTACGGTGCCACCGCCATTGTCCGGAAAGACGGTCGGGTGGAAGTCACCTGCGAACTGGTTGATCAACCCGCAGCCATCCGCTACGGCTGGGCGGATAATCCGGTGGTCAACCTCATCAATCAACACAGCCTCCCGGCGGCCCCATTCCGCACGGATGAGTGGTAAACGCATGAAATACCTCCTTTCGCTTTTCATTTTGTCGGCCGGCATTGTCACGGCCAAAGAACGTCCCAATATTCTCTGGCTATCGGCGGAGGATATCAGCCCGCATCTCGGTTGTTATGGCGAACCGAATGCCGTCACAACCCACCTCGATCAACTGGCCCAAG
>WTHG01000368.1 GCA_011523245.1 Verrucomicrobiales bacterium
CACAACAAGGTACTGATGAGAAGTAACTGTTTCATGTTCAATTATGGCTTGGGATCGACGCGCCAATTTTTGTTCCGGCGTAATCCGTAGTAGGGATAGTAATCCCACGGTGCCTCCAAGCCCAGCGCGCGCGGGTCCTTGGTGCGGACCAAATGCGTCTGCAATTGGGAGGCCAGTTTCTTTTGAATGACAGCAAACTCGGGGTTGCCCGCCAGATTCACCTACTGCCCCGGATCCCGGCCCACGTGATACAATTCCTCGGCCGGCCGCTTGGCGAAGGCTAGGTCATAGTAGCGCTTGAATCCGGCCTGATCCTTGTTCTCCATGAGCAAGGTCTTGGTGGGCGAAGTGTCCACTTCGCCGAAGGGAATGTATCGGGCACAAAACTCGCGATCTGGATGCCCCGCCGGCCAGCGGGTAGGCTCGATGTTTTTGATGTACAGATATTCGGCGGTCCGAATGGCGCGACAGGGATACCCTTTGCCGCCTTTCCGACAGCCGTCATGCCGCTCCATGGCAATGAAGGCCCTGTCGCGGGGATGGACGGGTTTGTTTTTTAAAACGCCCATCAGGCTGTTCGCCGTCATCATTGCCGGCATGGTCACACCGGCGGCTTCCAGAAAAGTCGGGGCCAAATCACTCAGATTCACCAGTCCCTCGTAAACGCGCCCGGCCTGCACGATTCCCTTCGGCCACCGAATAGCCAACGGCACGTGCGAACCCGCATCGTACAGACTCGCCTTGGCGCGCGGAAACGGCATGCCATGATCGCTGGTGATTACGATGATGGTGTTATCCAATCGTCCCGCCTTCTCCAGCGTTGCCATGGCCCGGGCGATCATCCGATCGAAATGTTCCACCTCAACCAGGTAATCGAGCAGATCATTTCGTACCACCGGATGATCCGGAAAGATCGGCGGCACCACCACCTGAGCCGGATCTTTGCTGGTCTTTTTCCCCGCCCCTGACTCAAACGCCCGATGAGGTTCATGGGTGCCGAGCCAGAAACAAAACGGCTGATCATCTTTCACCTGCCCCAGGAACACCTCAAAGTTTGAGGCGTAATCCTTGTTGGACATACTCCGGAAAGGCGGTTGAAGTGTCTTTTGTCGAAACTCCGGCCCGGCTGGGTTGACCTCACGCCCTCCGGCGGCCAACCGGCCCGGGCTCCAGCCTTTACCCGTAAATCCGGTGGCGTAACCGGCCTTTTGCAGTAGCTCCGTGTAAGTCAGGAATTTTTTGGGCAACGTGCTGTGGATGTTTCCCGCTTCCTCCAGCCGCCAAATCGGTTGCCCCGTCAGGATCGCACTGCGCGAAGGCCCGCAAGTCGGTGCATCACAAAACGCCCGGGTAAACCAAATGCCTTCGCGGGCCACCCGATCAAACGCCGGCGTTTGAATCACCGGATCCCCATTCGCCCCAGTGTGGGCATACGATTGATCATCCGAAATGCAGAATAAAATATTCGGGGGCACCGCCGCCAAACCCGCGGTCGTAAACACCAGGATCAGGGCACATTGAAGCAAACGCATTCTCGATCCCACCACTTAATCGAGGTTCTCGAGCATCTGCTCCTTGGTCGGCGTCTTGGAAGGCACACCGTCCTTGGGAATCTTCACCTTGGCGGTCCAAAGAATCGCGTTGAGCATCAGCTTGCGATTGTCATCATTCTGCCAGTTCATGTGCACATGACCGCCGGTGAAGCCGAAGCCGCGGCCGCCATCGGCGCGTTCATAGGCCCACGCCACATGCTGTGTCTCGCCATTGGCCACCGCCTTGCGCACGGTGGGATTGCCACTGCGTGCCCCATCACCCCGGCGCAGCGTTGAGGCTGGCGGCACGTCCGTCAGGATCGGAGTCACACCTTTCAGGTCTTTCACAAAGCGCATGTGATAATACCACTCGTCATTCACACTGAAGGGCTTCACGCCATTCCAAATCTCGTGTTTCTGCGGCTTAAACTTCGGCACCCAATGCGGATTCACGCTCCAAAACAAATCACAAAATCCGCCCATCCATTCGAGGAACTTGTTGCCGGGTTCACCTTTCACCGCCTCGGTCGCCCAATGAATCATCACTACGCCTTTGCCCTTCTTCATCAGTGCATCAAATTCCTTGAGCTTCGGATTCAGCACATGACCGCCATGGCCCGTGCAAAAAATCACAATGGTGGACGCATCATCGAGCACCGACTCATCCTTCGGGTATCCCACATCCTTTACCACCACCGCCTCCACCGGTAGCCCGGATTCATTCAGCGCCTTGGCCAGCAGCATGTTCCCCGCCCGATGCTCATGCGACAACCGCCCATGGCTCGGCTTGCCGGAGATAAACACCACCTTGGCCTTGTCAGCCGCTTCAATCGCTGCGCCGGTCAACAAGCCAGCCAGCACACAGAGGTTCAGAATCAGTTTTTTCATGTTAAATTAATCCACTTTCCACGGCCACGGTTTCACACGGGCGCGCACAGCCCATTTTTCCCATTTCTCGGCGAGGACCTTGACCTTGTCCGGATGTTTTTTGGCGAGATTGTTTTGTTCGCTGCGGTCGATCTCCATGTCGTAAAGCTGCCAGGGATGCAGCTTGGCGTTGCGGCCGGAATCGCCGTAGCGCACGAGCTTCCATTTGCCATCACGCACGGCGCCGTTGAGGTGATGATCGAAATACAGCGCATCCTTGCGAACCAGTTTACCGCCGCGGAAGGCCGGCAACAGGCTCACGCCTTCCACCGGCTGAATGTCGTGTTCGCCAAACTTGCGCGGATGCTTCACGCCCGCCGCATCCAGACAGGTGGACATCAGATCGATGAGATGCCCCGGCTGACGTTCGATGCGGCCGTTGTTCTTGGCATCGATGCCCTTGGGCCACGACACAATGAATGGTGAGGAAATGCCGCCCTCGTGCGCGAAGTGTTTGTATTCGCGAAACGGCGTGTTCGACACATTCGCCCAGCCGCGGCCCACGCCGGTAAAGGTATCCTCCGGCCCGGCCATTGCGTCGGGGCCGTTCTTCACGGGACGACCATCACGCGTCTGCATTGGCGGCCAAATCTTGGTTTGGAAACCATCCTTGCCCAGTGGCTTGTAATCGGTGCGGTACGGCTTTTGGCTGTAACGCCCGAAGCCCTCGGCACAGGCGCCGTTGTCCTGCAGGTACATGATCAGCGTGTTGTCCAGCGTGCCCTGCCGTTCAAACTCCGCCACGATCCGGCCAATGCCGCGGTCCATGTTGTCGACCATCGCCGCGTACACTTCCATGTTGCGAATGTCCCATTCCTTGTGAGGCGCCTTTTCCCAGTCATCGGACTGCCGTGAGAGCTTAAGGTCTTTGTGGATCAACCCCAGCTCCTTCAAGCGCACAAACCGCTTGGCACGAATCTCCTGAAAACCGCCATCGTACACGCCCTTGTACCGCGCGATATCCTCCGGCAACGCATGCATCGGCCAGTGCGCCGTGGTGTAGGACACGTAGAGAAACACCGGCTTGTCCGGCGTCTCCTTCGCATGCTCCTTCAGAAATGTCACCGCGTTGTCACTGATCGCGTCGGTGTAATAGTACGTCTTCGGTTGATACACCGCATCGTTCACCGGTGTGATGAACTGGTTACCGCGACACAACGTCGCCGGATCATAAAAACTGCCCGCTCCAATGATCGTCCCGTAAAATTTCTCGAAGCCCCGCTGCAACGGCCAGTTATCCTTCGGCCCCTGCGGCCGTGTATGCTTGGTCACATGCCATTTGCCGCTCATGTACCGC
>WTHG01000515.1 GCA_011523245.1 Verrucomicrobiales bacterium
GGTTGATCAGCGAGTGAGCCGCCCAGAAATTGCCGCCAGATTTTGCCGCGTCCTTCGATCGCTGAAATCTCCCGTGTACGATCGGAAAGCAGATCGGTTTGCGCGCCCATGGGTACCGCCGCTTGAATGGTGCTGCTGAAACCAGCATTGCCTCCCTTACCCTCCAGTTCTTTTACACCGCCGGAGGTGGCAAGGAGGGCGGTGAGATGGCCGCCGGCAGAGAGGCCGATGGCACCAATTTGATCGGGATTGATACCGTAGGTTTTCGCATTCGCCCGCAGGAAACGCACGGCGGCTTTGCAGTCGTGGATCTGCGCCGGGAACGGGGCCTCGCCGCTGAGCCGGTAGGAGATGGTTGCGGCCACATAACCGCGCGCGGCAAGGGCCTGCGCGATCTTGGCGTGGCTGGTGCGGTCACCCTTGGCCCAGCCGCCACCATGGATGCACAAGACCGCAGGTAACGCGCCCCATTCCCCCTTGGGCCGGTAGATATCCATCTGCAATGTGCGATCGCCGTAACGCGCGTAGGTGACATCGCGCTTGGCGTTGAGTTGGCTGAGCGTGCTGCGGGAAATTTCCGTGCGGCCATCGGGGCGGGCGGCGACTTCGCCAGCTGGTCGGGCGTCGGTGCGCATTTCGTGTTGGAACAAAATTGACATGCCTCGCAGCTTGCGAACGATTTCACGGTCGCGAACCAGCTTGGTTTCGCCCGGATCGGTTGCGAGATCGTACAATTGCAGGCTTGGGTTGAGGTAGAGCTTCCAATTGCGCCAGCGCACGGCCGCCAGTGCTCCCTGACTGCCATGGTAAAAGAAGGCCTCCAGATATTCGTGGCGCTTAATGATCGAGGCCCATTCGCCGGGCGGATTCCAACTGCGGCGTAGGGGCACGGCGGCGTTGAGCGACTTCTTCATCGCTGGGCCGGGGATAAATTTGGTTTCGCCCTTCAGCATCGGCACGATGTCTCGGCCATCAATCACGCGGTCCTTGGGGACCTCAATGCCGGCAAAGGTGGCAATCGAGGGATACCAATCCATCGCGCGGGTAAGCGCACGGGAAACGGTGCCGCCCTTAACGCCAAGGCCGGGTCCCCACACGATGGCCGGCACGCGGATGCCCGCCTCGTAAGTTGAGAGCTTGCGGCCTTGCAGTTTTTGGTTTGGCGTACGACCAGGCCCACGGCCGTTGTCAGAGGCATAAATGACGAGTGTGTTGTCATCGAGGTCATTCTTTTTCAGCGCATCAAAAATGCGGCCGACATTATGGTCCAGCTCCTGAATGGCGTCGCCGTATTCGCCCCAATCGGATTTACCCTTGAAGGGTTCGCTGACCCCGAGCGGGACGTGCAGCATGGTGTGCGGCAGGTAGAGAAAAAAAGGACGCTCCTTGTTGGCGCCGATGAACTTCACGGCCTCATCGGTGTACAGGAGGGTGAGTTCGCCCGGGTCGGGCGGACGCTTGATAATATTTCCATTGCGGATCAGCGGTACGCCGCCTTGTTCCTCGAAGTAAACAATCTCCACCGGATCCAGATTGTGCAGCAGGCCGTAATAATGATCGAAGCCCTGATTGCGTGGCAGAAAAGGTTGCTGAAAGCCGAGGTGCCATTTGCCGATGCAAGCCGTGGCGTAGCCATTGGCCTTGAGTAGTTCCGGCAGTGTCAATTCGTCCGGATGAATGCCGGTGGCTGAATCGGCCCGGTGCACCCAGATATGATTACCCACGCGGCGCGGATAACAGCCGGTGAGTAGGCCCGCGCGGGACGGGCTGCAAATTGGAGCGGCCGCATAGTAATCGGTGAAGCGCACGCCTTCTTTTGCCATCGCGTCGATGCGTGGTGTTTTGATCTCTGTGGCCCCGTAACAACCAAGGTCGTAGTAGCCTTGGTCATCGATAAGAATGAAAATAATGTTGGGCTTCTTGGGGGCGGCAATTGCATTGCAGCACAGCAGTAGCGTAGCAATTAGTGTCAGGAGTTTTCTCATTTTATTGACTGAAATAATTGGGGTTTATTTCTTCTTCAACGTCAGCAGGTACGCCATCACATCAGCAAGTTCCTGATCGTTGAGGATGATGTTCATGGGAGGCATGGGGCTGGCGCCGAGTTTGTCGTAAGGCGCCACGAGGTCAGCGGTGGGATTGATAAGGGCTCGACGGATGTAGTCGGCGTCTTTGCGGCTGGCGATGCCGTCGAGTGCGGGGCCAACGATGCCACCCTTGTCGCCCACCTTATGGCAGCGGATGCAGCCGGCAACCAGATGGGTGTCGAAGATTTTTTTGCCGGCCAATGCAGTGCCCTTGACCGGATCCTTGCCCTTCTCCTTGTAGATGGGCTGAATCTCGACGAGCGACACGTCATCCCACCAAGCAGTACCGGTGCTTTGGCCCCAGCCGCCGAAGAGGCAGTTCACAGTCACGTCCCGATCCTGCTCGCTTTTAAATTCCACCTTCACCTCGGTCCATTTGTCGGCGGTCTGGCGCACGCCTTTGGTCTTGGCGGCGTGTTGCAGCTCGTGCACGCCCATGAGCGCGCCATGGCCGGTGCCCTCGAGGTTGTCGGTGCGCACCCAGCCGCTGAGGATGTATTTGCGGCCGCCCTTCAATTTCACGCGGGCAAACAGGCTCGAGTCGTGGCGCGTATCGGCACTGATGCGCAGCGAGTTTTTACCAGTGCGGACAAATTCTTTACGCGTCTCAACAGCGTGCTTGAGGTCGGGCCGGCGGGCACTGTATGTGCGCGGGGTCCAATCGATGGGCAATTGGTTGGCGCCCAGTTTCTCAAACGACGCATTGGGCAGCATGTTCTCACTTTGCTTGTAGCCGACCACATTTAGCTCGGCTGCGCCTGTTGCCGCGAGTGCCGCGCGGAGCCATTCATCCTTGGCGTTCTCGGGCTGTTGCATGAGGAGCGACGCGGTTTTGCGATGGGTATCGTTTTTGGGCAATGACGCCAGCGCGGTGAACGCGGTGCGGCGCACGTGCAAATCCTTGTCGGCCAACGTGGCGCTGTCGTAGAGCAATTCGGTGGCGGTCTGGTCCGTGCCAAGAGCGCGCAGGGCGTTGCGACGCAGGGCGGGGTCGTTGGCGATGAGCGCGGTGCGATGCGTCTCGTGGTCGAGCTTGCCGAGGCCTTCGAGTGTCCACAGCGCGTGGATGGCCGCGTGCCCGCCGGCCTTCAGTTTCGCTTTAAGTGCGGGCACGGCGTCGGTGCGCTTTTGTTCAACGAGCAATCGCTGGGCGGTGAGGCGCCAGAAAAGGTTGTCGTGGCCGAGCGAGCCGACGAGGTCGGCGGTGGCCTTGAGTTGCGGCTGTTTGGTGTCGTGTTTTTTGTAGACCACGCGGTAGATGCGACCGTGTTGGCGGTCGCGGTTGGGGTTGATGTGCGCGTTGCCGCGGCCGTTTTTGGCATCGTACCCGGCGCGGCCCTTATTGGGCGTGGGGTTGTGCTGGATGATGAAATTATACCAGTCGGCCACCCACAGGTTGCCATCGGGGCCAACCTCGGCGACAACCGGGCTGAACCATTCATCGGCGCTGGCCATGAAGCTGAAGGCGTTGATGGCCTCGTAACCGGCGTCCTTGGAGCGAATGTCGTACATGCCAAGGAGATTGCCGGTGGGCCCGCAGATAAACGCGCGACGATCGCGCCATGCCTTGGGGAAGCCGGCGCTGGTGGCAAAGGCATGGCCGCAGCCGGCGGTGTAAGCGTTAAAGGCATCAACCTGTCGGATGTTTGGCGTGATTGGGAA
>WTHG01000387.1 GCA_011523245.1 Verrucomicrobiales bacterium
CCTACGGCGTGTGTATGCACACCGGTTCCATGAACATGGAAAGCAAAGCGCACGGCCGCATGATGGCCTTTCTGTACGTGGGCCTCGCGTATTTTCTCACGGCCGTCATCGCGCCGCTCATTATCCTCAAGCTCAAGGGTGGTCCGGTGGATTTCTGGAATTATCCGGATGCCGGTTGGAAATGGAGCTTGGGAGCGGGTATTCTGGGCGCCATTGGAGCGCTCGGGGTGCTCTTGGCCTTTGGTGCTTCGCCGAATCCGCCGGTGTATGTGCCGATCGTCATGTCCATCATCTTTGCCGGCGCCCCGATCGTGAATGCCGTTGTCAATACCACCAAACATGATTGGTGGGGACACGTGCAGCCGCAGTTCATTTTGGGCATTGTGCTGGCAGCCGCGGGCGGCGTGCTGGTGACTTATTACGCCCCCAAACCGCCGCCTCAAGCCGAAACCCCCGCGCCGGCTGTCACGCAGGACGCCACTCCTTCCGGCGATTCAAAGGATTAACCGTCATGGCCGAGGCGCCGTCAACCGGCCGGGATGCCATTCGCACCGCTCAACTCGAGCGGTTACGCGAATTGCTCCATGTCGTGCGACCGGCCAACGCCTTTTACGAAGCCAAACTCGCCGCGGCCGGCGTGGATGCATCCATCAGCAGCCTCGAGGAATTTGCCGCGCGGTGTCCGTTGACCACCAAGGATGAACTGGCCGCCGATCAAACAGCGCAGCCACCTTACGGCACCAATCTTTCCTTTCCGCTCGCACAGTATAATCGTATCCACCAAACCAGCGGTACCACCGGCAACCCCATCCGCTGGCTGGACACGCCTGAGAGTTGGCAAAGCATGCTTGAAAGCTGGCAGACCGTCTATCGCGCCGCCGGCATCACGCCCGAGGATCGCGCGCTCTTTGCATTTTCCTTCGGGCCCTTCATTGGGTTCTGGATGGCCTACGAGGCCGCTACGCAAATGGGTTGCCTTTGTTTCCCTGGCGGCGGCCTCACCAGCACGACGCGCCTGCGCATTCTTTTGGAAAACGAAGTCACCGTCTTGTGCTGTACGCCCACATACGCGCTGCGATTGGCCGAAGTGGCCGCTCAGGAAGGCGTAGATCTTTCCGAGGCCAAGTTGAAGAGCATCGTGGTCGCCGGCGAATCCGGCGGCAGCATTCCCGCCACACGCGAACGCATTGAGGCCGCATGGCCCAATGCGCGGGTATTTGATCATCACGGCATGACCGAGGTCGGCCCGGTGACCCACGAATGGCCGGATGAGCCCAACAATTTGCAGATCATTGAGGACGCCTATTTGGCTGAGGTCGTCCGCCCCGGCAGCAACGATCCCGTGGCCGATGGAGAGGAAGGGGAACTGATCCTCACCACGCTCACCCGCACGGCGATGCCGTTACTGCGCTATCGCACAGGCGATTTGGTGCGGCCGGAGATGCGGGGCGATGCCTTTGTCCTGCAAGGCGGTATTCTTGGACGCGCGGATGACATGATCATCGTTCGGGGCGTGAACATTTATCCCAGTGCCTTTGAGCATATCCTGCGACGGTTTGCCGATGTTGCCGAATATCAAGTGGTGGTCACTGAACAAACCGGCATGGCCGAGCTTCGCCTTCGGTTGGAGCCCGCGCCCGATGCCGATGCCGCCGCGTTGCAAGAGGAAGTCGCCGGGGCCATTCGCCATCAACTCAACCTCCGCGTCCCCGTTGAACTTACCACCCCTGGCAGTCTTCCCCGATTTGAATTGAAAGCCAAACGTTGGATTAGAGAATAACCCCATGACCGATCCCTCCCCGTTGCTGAAGCTGGAAAATGTTTCCCGCGAATTTCCTTCTGCCGAAGGCGATCAACCATTGTATGTGTTGCGCGGGTTGTCGCTGGAGGTGGCCCGCGGCGAATCGGTCGCGGTGGTCGGCCCCTCCGGTTGCGGCAAGAGCACGCTGCTCAACCTGATCGGCACACTCGATCAACCCACCGGCGGCACACTCACCTTTGACGGCCGCGAACTTGGCGGTTTGGACGACACCGAACTTGCCGCCCTGCGCAATCGCGAGATGGGTTTCATCTTTCAAAGTCATCATCTCCTGCCACAGTGCACCGTGATGGAAAATGTGCTCGTGCCCACGCTCGCGCATCGTTCCGCCACCCCCGACGATGAAGCCCGCGCGCGGAGACTGCTCGAGCGCGTGGGCCTTGGCGAACGCCTCGCCCACCGTCCCGGGCAACTTTCCGGCGGCGAACGCCAGCGCGCCGCGGTTGTCCGCGCGCTAATCAACGAACCGCAGCTCCTGCTTGCCGATGAACCCACCGGCGCTCTTGATGAAGCCACCGCCGACAAGCTCGGCCAATTGCTCGTGGAACTGAACGCCGAGGAAAATCTCACCCTCATCACCGTCACCCATTCCCCCGACCTCGCCGCCCGCATGGCCCGCACCGTGAAACTTGCCGAGGGACAAATCGCCTAACATGACACGCCTTGGGCTCATTCTGGCCAGTCTGCGGCATCATGCCCGCGCGCACGTGGGCACTCTGCTGGGGGCCGTGGTAGCGGCGGCCGTGTTAACCGGGTCCCTGGTGGTGGGCGATTCGGTGAAACGCACCTTGCAGGATCAAGCCAAACAACGGCTGGGCCACGTACAGGCGGCGGTGGAGTTGCACGACCGTTTTTTTCGCGATGACCTGGCCGCCCGTCTCAACCTAGGCGATCAATCCGCCGTAGCCCCCATTCTACGATTGAACGCCGCCGGGTATCGGGAAAACGAGAACGGCCATGTTGCCGCCCGGGCAAACAACATCCAGCTGATCGGCATCAACGATACCTTTTGGCGGTTTGCCTATCTCAAGGCAAACCGGCCTCCCGCGTTGGAGGAAGGCGAAGCGCTGATCAATCCGCGTCTGGCCAAGCAACTCGGTTTGAAGGCTGGCGATGAGTTTCGCCTGCGCATCGCCAAGCCCAGTGTGCTACCGCGTGATGCGCCGCTCTCAGTGGCGGAAGATCTCACCGTGCGCCTACGCCTGACGGTGGCCAAGGAGATCAGCCCAGATTCCGAGCTGGCCAATTTCAACCTGCGCCCCGGCGCCACCGCGCCTTACAACGTGTTTGTGCCGCTCTCTTGGCTGCAGGAAGAGGCAGAATTACCGGAGCGGGCCAACGGCCTACTGGCATGGGCCGCTCAATCCACACCTGAACAGCTGGCGGCTCAGGCCAACGCCCAACTCCAAGACGTCTGGCAGTTGGCCGATGCCGAATTGGAGTTGTTGGAAAACGAGGAGGACGACGCCATTGATCTGCGGACCGACCGCATATTTCTCGATGCCCAAACCCTCAAGGCTGCAAACGGACCCCTCACGGCACTGACCTACATTGCGAATAATCTTCATCACGGCACCAACGCTACGCCCTACTCGATGATCACCGGGGTCAGCTCCAATTTCCTCGGGCACATTACACCCACCGGCGACAATATGGTCATCACCGAGTGGTTGGCTAACGATTTGCAAGTGAAGTCCGGCGATCAGATCACGGTAGATTATTATGTGCTCGGACTGAACCGCCAGCTGGAGGAACGCCCGCATACCTTCACCGTCAGCGGCATACTGGATACCGAGCAACCCGGTTGGCGAGAATTGATGCCCAACTTTCCCGGCATCGTGGATCGCGATAATCTGCGCGACTGGAATCCCGGGATTGATTTCGATTCCGGTCGCGTGCGCGATCAGGATGAGGATTACTGGAAAAAAC